>NZ_RZQA01000629.1:0-3852 GCF_004022915.1 Mesorhizobium sp. M7A.F.Ca.US.006.04.2.1 | reverse complement strand
TGGCCGAGCGGAATATCGAGCGGCACGCCGAGGCCGCCGCGCTTCTTCGATGAGGGAATGAGCGCGGCGCCCTTGCCGAGCACATCGCGGAACGGGGCGCCGAGCTTTGGATGAAGGATGGCGGCGGCATGTTCGAGCTCGCCATCGGCGCCGACGGCGGCCGCCTTGCCGAAGCTCTCGACCCGGTTGCCGGCAATGCCCAGAGCAGCGACGGCGCGCTTGGGCAAGATTTCGCCCAACGCTTCGCCGATGGCGCTGAGTGCCGACAGATCCTCGACGTAGGTACCCGCATAGGGGTTGCGGATGACCGCAATGGCTGCGGCACGCCGCGTCGGCGGATCGACGTGCCGCCCGCCTTCGATCCGGGTTTCCTCGACGATGGTGATGATACGGCGGATTTCCGGGCTCATCGCAGTCCGTCCTCACCCTTGATGTCGGCGGCGGCAAGGCCGCCGACCCGTGCATGAACGCGTGCGCCGGTGGTCATCGCCAGGATGACCGCCATTTCATCGCTGCGCGGCGCATCGGCAATGCCGATCTCGATTGCATCGAAATGGCTGCGCACATAGGAGGCGTTTATGTGCGTGATCGGGATGTCGATGCGCGTTCCGGGGCCGCCGACTTTCTTGGTCGAAGGCACGATCGCCTTGGCATTGCCGAGCAGTTCGCGCATCGCGTAGCCGCCCGGATTGTGCCAGAGCGCGCCATGTTCAAGCTCGCCGGCGGCGCCGACTATGGCACCCTTGCCATAACCTTCGATGGCCTGGCCGCCCTCACCAATGGCGTCGATCAGGCGCCGAGCCATATCGAGACCGAGCGGCTTCAGGTCTTCCATGAAGCCGGTGATCTCTTCGACATAGCGTCCGGCAAAAGGGTTGGCGATGACCGCGACGATCGCGCCTCGCTTGAGCGGGCGTGCCGCGTGGGGTCCGCCCTCATGGAATATCTCTTCCATCTGAACCAGAAATTTCCTGACCACCACAGCCGGCATTGTTCTCTTCCTTCATCCCGTCGTTCATAAAACTCGTTAGAGTATCAACAATTATGCCTATCGACATTTGTCAAGCACAGACGTCGGGCAAGCGGGCGAAGGGCCAAGAAAACTGCATCGGATGACGATTGACAGCCTGTTAAGCCGCTCCTAAACTCATATGACCATCAACGAACTCGCCGTTGTCCCGGCGATGTGTGGGGGATGGTCAAAGCGTGGCTTCAAAAGCTGAAAAAAGCTGAAGGGGAATGACATGAAAAGGGCGCTCAAGAGTTTATTCCTGGCCGGCACGATGCTTGCCATTTCGTTCGGACCGGCCGCCGCACAGGCCAAGGTTTCCGTGGCCGCCATCTCGGGATACTTTGCACAGGGTTTTGGCGTTTCGATCGTCAACGGCCTCAACAAGGCCAAGACCGATTTCGGCATCGATCTCAAGCTGGTCGACACCGGCAATCGCGCGCTCGACTACCAGCAGCAGTTCGAGAATCTTGCCAAGGGCAAACAGTACGACCTGATCTTCGTGATGGGCTGGGAGCTGGTGGACTCGCTGCAAAAGGTCAGCGCCGAATATCCTGACCAGCGCTTCGTGTTCATCGATGGCGTCCTCGACAACCCCAAGATGATCTACGCCAATTTCGCCGAGGAGCAGGGATCCTTCGTCGCCGGCGCGCTTGCCGGCATGATCGAAGCCAAGGGCACCGCCTTCGACAAGATCGGCGACGGCAAGGCCATCGGCTTTGTCGGCGGCCGCGATATCCCGGTGATCCGCAACTTCCTGGGCGGCTACGAGCAAGGCGCCAAATATGCCGCGCCCGACGTCAAGGTGAACTCCGTCTTCGCCGGAACCTTCGACGACCCGGCCAAGGGAAGCGAACTTGCCCAGGCGCTTTACGGCCAAGGCTCCGACATTGTCTACAACGTCGCCGGCCCGACGGGTGAAGGCGTGATGCAGGCAAGTGCCGCGGTCGACAAATATTCGATCGGCGTCGACATCGACATGTGCGGCTCGGCCCCCGGAAATGTGCTCGCCAGCATGCTGAAGCGCGGCGACATCGCCGTCTATACGCTGATCAAGGACGAGGTCGAGGGCCGCAAGATCACCGCCGGCACCCGCACTTTCGACCTCGCCTCGGGCGGTGTCGAAGTCAAGGTCTGCGATGACATCGCCGTCAAGATCCCGGCAGAGATGACCGCCAAGCTCGACGAGATCAAAAAGGGCATCGTCGACGGCAAGATCGTGATCGCCAAGGCGAAATAAGCCAACACCAGCGCCTCCCTCCCAAGAAAGCGCTAGACTGATCCGCCGCGGCTTGCCGCGGCGGATCAGTGTCCAATCTGCGAGAGCCATGTTGTCGAACACGCCGGGGTCGCCGACCCTCCACAGCAATGCCGCGATGGCCGTCGAGTTGACTGGCATCACCAAGCGTTTTGGCGCATTCGTCGCCAATGACGGCATCGACCTTGCGGTCCGCCGCGGCGAGATCCACGCCATCATCGGCGAGAACGGTGCCGGCAAGACGACGCTGATGAACATCCTGTTCGGCCTCTTGCAGCCGGACGAAGGCTCGATCCGGCTGAACGGTGAAGAGATCGTGATCGCCGACCCGTCCATGGCGATAAAGGCCGGCCTCGGCATGGTTCACCAGCATTTCAAGCTGGTTCCCTCGCTCTCGGTTGCCGACAACGTCTTTCTCGGCATGGAAATCCGTCGCCATGGACTGATCGACCACGCTGCGCAGGTGGCGCGAACGCGCGACCTGTCGAAGCGCTTCGGCCTGCAGGTCGATCCGACCGAGCGCGTCGGGCTGCTCTCGGTCGGCATAGAACAGCGCATCGAAATCCTGAAGGTCCTGGTGCGCGGCGCGCGCACCATCATCCTCGATGAACCGACCGCCGTGCTGACGCCGCAGGAGAGCCGTGAACTGTTCCAGACGCTGCGCAGCTTCGTGGCCGAGGGCATGACGGTGATCTTCATTTCGCACCACCTGGAAGAAGTGATGGAAGTGTCCGACACGGTGACGGTGCTGCGCAACGGCAGGAAGGTGGCGACCAGGCCGACGGCCGAGCTCAGCAAGGACGAGTTGGTGCACATGATGGTCGGCCGCGAAGTGAGCTTCGACCGCCGGCCGCGCGCTTCGCTGCACGGCGACGTGGTGCTCGAAGTGAAGGATCTGTGGGCGCGCGACGATCGCCTGCTGCCAGCCCTTCGCTTTGCCAGTTTCACGGTCCGCTCCGGCGAGGTGGTGGGGATCGCGGGTGTGGCCGGCAATGGACAGACGGAGCTGGCGGAAGTGCTTTCGGGCCTGCGGCCGGCAAGCCATGGCGGGGCCTGGCTGAAGGGCCAGAATCTCACCGATCTCTCGCCCGCCGCGATCCGCCAGGCAGGCCTCGCCCATGTTCCAGGCGACCGCATGGTACGCGGGGTCGATCGCAACGCTTCGATAGCGGCCAACACCCTGATGGGCCGCCAGCATCGCGCACCATGGAGTCGTGGCGGCATGCTCAACTGGAATGCCATAAATCAAAACGCCGAAACGCTGATCAAGAGCTTCGATATTCGCGCGCGCGGACCGGGCGATGCGGTCAAGCGGCTTTCGGGCGGAAACATCCAGAAGGTCGTTCTGGCACGCGAATTCACCAATGGCGCCGATTTCCTGCTGATCGACCAGCCGACGCGCGGCGTCGACATCGGCGCCCAGGAGGCCATTCATGACGAGATCATGCGACAGCGCGCCGCCGGCCGCGCGATCCTGCTGATTTCCGTGCAACTCGACGAACTGGCCGCCCTTGCCGACCGCATCCTGGTGATGTTCAACGGGCGGATCATGGGCGAGGTTTCTGGCGATGACGCCGACGAGGAG
>NZ_RZQA01000628.1:0-3862 GCF_004022915.1 Mesorhizobium sp. M7A.F.Ca.US.006.04.2.1 | reverse complement strand
GGATGACGAACAAAGCTGCCGGCAGGAGCCGCCGCGCGCGCCTGGCATAGAAGCGCCAGAGGTCGAGCCGGCCGGTCTCGCCGATCTCCTGCATGAGGTGGGTCGATATCAGCCAGCCCGAGATGACGAAGAAGATGTCGACGCCGGCAAAGCCGCCGGGGAGCGCGGTGAGGCCGAAATGGTAGGCGACGACGCCGCCGACGGCGAGCGCGCGCAATCCTTGTATGTCCGGCCGGAACGATGCTGCCACGACGGCTCCCTCGTGCAAGCCCAGCCCCTGTGCAATGTCGGCGGTGCAGGCCGATATCGCAATGCAACAAATTTATCGCAGTGCAACATGGCAGAAATGGGGAGATGGGCCGGGTGCCGGCCGGGCCCGATCCTTGCGTGGCTGGCTTGTCTGCACACCTGCGGCAGACGCAAAACAGCCCCGCGCGGGGCTGTTTCTCATTCGGGTTGCTGGACTGCTACTTGCTGCCGCCGTTCGCTTTCACGCTGCTGCAGAATTCGGGATGGCTGTTGGCCGCAGTGGCGTCCTTCGCCTCGTCCTCGCAGGCCTTCATCATCGCGGTCTGGTCGTCCGGCGTAAGGGCCTTCCAGGCTTTCACGAAGTCGTCGTTGCTGACCATCGTCTTCATGCTGCTATCGGTGTAGAAGGGCTGCATCTTGGCTGGATCGTCGAGAGCCGACGTTTTGGCAAACGCCGCGCCGCCGACCATCGAAAGTGCCATGGCGCCCAAGCAGATCATCTTGATGTTCATGGGTACTCTCCTGTTGCTTTGGGATCGTCGAAGCAACGATCCATTGGAAAACGACAGGTTTGGGTGAAAGTTCCGGCATTTTTTGCGCAGAAAAGCCGAAACGAGGAAAAATATAGCCGAAAAACTTGAAACTTTCCCCGATTTTTCCCGTAGGAGGCGAGTTTATCGGGTCTCTCGTGCGAGACTGACCACCAGTCGATCGACGCTGGGGTCGTCGAGGCTGACGATATGGGCCATCTGCAGCGCCCGCTTCATGCTGACCCTGGTGACGTCCTGCCGCATGATGACCGGCACAAAGGCCGGCCCCGATCCTGTGAGGACGATCGCCCTGCCGACCAGAACCGGTTCGGAGATGGGAGCCCACTGTACGGTCATGATCGAGGGCTCGCTTGTCTGGCGGCGGTTGATGCCTGTGAAATAGATCCAGTTCAGGCGCGAGATCGCTACGCCGTAGTGGTTGCCGGGCATTCTGGCGCCACCCTGGCCATCGCCCGGGGCCCACCGCGTCACCCGCCTGAAGGTGACCAGCTCGGCCTCACGTCGCAGGAAGGTGACCGAGCGCATCAGAAGGTCGGGGCGGCCGGGAACCGAAAAATAGGTGAAATAAGTGCCGCCGGCGATGGCGGGCGACGGCGGCCGCACCATGTTTTCGTACAGTGCCTCGCGCAGCGATGCGTTGCCGTCGCCGTTGGCTGCGGGAACAGCCGGCTCGCGATACAGCTCGTTTTCGTCGATCTTGAAATAATCGCAGATCAGCCTGGCGGTGGTTTTGTTGGGCACCGCCTTGCCTTGCAGATAGCGCTCGAACTGGGTGCGATTGATGCCAAGCTCACGGCACACCGCGCTGACGGAAGCGTGGCGCTGGACCAGCCGCCTGAGATTGGCGGCGAGATTCTCGCGAATTGGCACGACATCTCCCCGACAGACGTACGGACCAGCATTCAAGCGATAGCTTATATACACTTGCATGCCGTGGCGCTGGCGCGAAGATGGACCTTTGGCCAATAGGCAACGATCCCGTAGAGCGTAGGCTGTACGATTCTGACAGTCCGGCTATGCAAGCCGCGTAAATGGGTGTATTTCGGTGGCAAGAGCGACCTCGGATCGGCCTCTCGACATCCTGTAATGGAGGGCGGTTTGGATCATACCGGCCTGGTCGAGCTTCTGGACTACACGCAGGCGCAATTGACGAAGATCCGCCAGGCGGTCGCGTCAAGCGATCACGCCGGTGCCATGTTCACCATTGATTGCCTTGTCGGAGCGGCGGCCGAGCAGACGAAGTGCAAGCTTGCAAGCCTGGAGCATGCCGGCTTGCCGATCAGCAAGGATGGGCCGATCGGCAGGGATGGGCCGATCGGCAGGGATGGGCCCATAGAAGGCGGTGCGGCACCGCCCGGCAAAGCGACATCGGGCAAGCCGGATGCCGGCAGCAGCCGCTCCTGATCAGGCCGCGCCGATCTCGCCGATCAGCCTTGCATATTCGGCCTCGGCTTCGCCGTAACTGCCATTGGCGAGTTCCAGCAGCCCGGCGCGGTCGCGAATGACGATCTCGCCCCGTCTCGAGCGAATCAACGTGCGGCCTTCGAGCAATTGAAGCGCGACGGTGACGCCTGGCCGCCTGACACCAAGCATGATGGCCAGGAATTCGTGGGTGATGGCGAGATGTTCGCCGGGCACCCGGTCGTCGCACATGAGCAGCCATCGCGCCAGCCGCTCCTCGAGCTTCAGCCGCGCGTTGACGAGCGCGGTGCAGCCGGCCTGGGTTTGTAGTGCGTTGACGAAGCGCAGCAGGAACATGCGCAAGGTCGTACTTGCCTCCAAAGCTGCCTTGAAAGCGCCGGCTTCGATGCGGATCGCTTCGCCTTCGAGTTGGACAAAACAGGCATGCGGCGCACGGTCGTCGCCCATCACCAGGGAGTATCCCGTCATGCCTTCGAAGCCGATGAAGCCCACTTCGGCCTCTTGGCCGCTTGCCGTGCTGGCGACCACCGAACCAATGCCCTGTTCGATGAAGTAGACGGCCTCGATCGGAACATTCGGGGTCACCAGCATCATGCGCAATGGCAAATCGCAGCGCTGCATGTGCGGCTCGAGCAACGCCAGATCATCCGCAGGCATGCGCCGCAGCAGTTGGTTTCGGTACGGATGGTTCCCGTCGGGATAGGGTTTTTTGTCGGGATCAGAGTTTTTGTTGGGATCAGACATGGCGTGGCCCAATGCAGGGCAAGAGCCATCCAATCTCCCAGCCGTCCGTGCCCGTAAAAACGTGAGGACGATGGCCTATGTATAGGGGCTCTGAACGCAGAAAGATATTAATGCGATATGAAATTCGAAGCACGGCGCCCCCCAACGCCTGTTCGCATATGAAAAGATCGGCCTGAATGTTAGTGTCGGAAACGTACCAAACGCCATTTGGTACAAAACCGACATATTTCATGAGAGCGCCGGATCACGCCGATAAAATCCGCTGGCCAATGAAAAGCGCCATGTCGCGCTGGGCCTGGGGACCATTCGAAGAAGGGGGAGGACCGGGGGGAGAATTGTACGATACTTACTGTGATGAGGCCGATGTTGACTCTTGCTCAGCCCGATTTCATTTTTTGACCCACAGCGTCTAAAGCGCATCGCGTTTGATCGGATTTATGCGATGCGCTTTAGGGTCTTTGTTTATGCATGTCGTTCTCCCAAAGCCGAGGTCACTTTTGGACGACATGCATCAAAAGTGGCCGCTGCTCCGAAAGGGGCTTCTTATGTCGAGCCTTCGTAAGCGCAATCCCGGTCTCCATCCTTCCGATCTGCAACTGTGCCAGCGCGTCTTCGATCGGGTCTGCCTGGAGCGCAAATTTGATCGCATGTCGGGGGAGTCGGACGTGCAGCTTCTGGCAGCCACGGTGTTTTCGCTGTTCCAGAATGGCTGCCGCAATGAAGGCGAGTTGCTTGAGAGTTTCAGGCGGACCCGCCAATGACCAAGGCCAGGATCACGTCCGCGGCACCGGCCGAAAACGAACCTTACGACGCTGCGGTCTTCGCCCGGAAATACGGCATGTCGCGGAAGGCCGCGGAGGTCGTGCTGTCCGCGAATGGACCGTCCAGAACAGCCT
>NZ_RZQA01000627.1:0-3872 GCF_004022915.1 Mesorhizobium sp. M7A.F.Ca.US.006.04.2.1 | reverse complement strand
CCCACGCAGCGAGTGGGCCTCCACCATGGTCTCCTCGATCCATTGGCAAGGCGGCGCCGGCCTGGCGTCCGGTTGCCAGCTGTTGCAGAGCACATGGCCGAGTTCGTGCCCGAACTGGTAGGCGAGCTTCGACCAGTCACGCTCGCCGATATCGACGATGATCCAGGCCATACTGCTGCCGTCCGGATGCAGCCAGATTGCCGGCGTGCCGGAAGTGTGCTCGTCGACACGCAGGCGCGTCGGCTGGCGGTCGGACAGCAGGCGGACGCCGTCGAGGCATGCATGCCGCATGCGTTCGACGACCTGATCAGCGGCTCCCTCAAGCATGTGGCCCCAGTCGCCGGCAAGCTCGATGGGGGCGGTTAGGAGGTTTGGTTGCGAGCTAGCTGAGGAAGGTGGGGAAGACATGACCCCGTAGCCTGTGCTCCAACCGCCCGAGGGTGTCAACGCCACTGGTGTGAGGCTGCCGGCCACTGAACCTGCAAGCAAATTTAGGAGATCTCGTCGCAGCAACTTCGAAACTCGACCATGTTGCCCTGCAAGGAGAAAAATAGGAAGTCCAGCTTGTTCTGCCATCGGCCGAGGTCTAAGCGTAGACCCCTTGAGAGTTGAACTACTCGGAAGCGGCTAGGGGACTCGAGGGTGGGCGAGGCGATCTTTACCAAAACGTATGTTGGCGATGCTTTATCAAGCTGGCAGGTCGTCCACGAAATGTCGACTCATATCGTTGGCGGAGCTTTGGTCGTTCGCGACAGTGACCGCCGTGACTGGCATCTTCTACGACTTCACGATTCAGCTTTTCTGTTTCGAATGGTTCGGATGAGGTGCGTCCTCAGATTCTTCCCCACGACCACCACAAACTTCTATATCCATCACTATGGTTCTTTGGATGTTGCCGAAATTGCACTCGACGGCACCATAATAAACAGGGGTATCAGTCACACCATTTCGATCAACGCTCATCCAGATGACACGATCGAGATCGATGTGAGCTTTTTGAGTTGCCACGGGTCTCTCTCAATAGGCTGCTCCGACAATGGTCGTCCCGTCTACGCCGGCACTGGACTCGAACAGTTTGCACTCTTGAGCGTTCTGGTTGAAACGTTTGATGCATACCCCGAGTTGTCTCGCACGCCGGCAGAGGAGCGGATCACCCTCGTCGATGTTGGCGGCCAAGGAGGGCTACAGCTCAAGTGGATGCTGCGAGCCGATCATATTACGCCCGTCGTGTTCGAACCCTTGTCGTCGGAAGCGACGGTGATACGACAAACCCTCGATCGAATTCCGGGCGCGCAAGTGGTGGAAAAGGCGCTGGCAAACACTTCTGGCCCCCAAAAGCTGTATATTACTGCCGGATCATACTGCTCGTCTTTGCGAGAGCCAAACTTTGAGATCCTGCAGAACTACTCAGTAGCCCGTGTCTTCAACGTTGTCAGCATGCAAGAGGTCGAATGTGTTCGATATGACGAATTGTTCCGCGCAAGCGCGGTTCCGTCACCGGATGTTATAAAAATAGACGTCCAAGGTCTTGAATACGAAGTTCTGCTTGGTTTCGGCCACCTTCTGGAATCCTGTTTGGCTATCGAGCTGGAAACGCATGTTGTTCCGATATATCGAGGACAAAAGCTGATTGGTGACATAGTCGACATTCTGGGCGATTTCGGTTTCGCCCTACGCCAGCTTAATCAAGTACCGCACTTCGATGGCGATGCAGTCGAGTTTGATGCCCTTTTTACGAAGAGGCGCGACAAGGTTGCAACTCTTTCTGATCTAGAAAAGCGAAAATTTGCTGTAATCATTCAGGTGTTAGGAATTCTTCCTTACCCGTGAGGCCATGAGTAGAACGACCGTTCGCCAGCGATCGAGGTAGAGTCCTTCAAGGCTCACCCCTGATCCGTCGCCACTCGATCTGAAGGTTGCTCATCGTCTAGAATAACGAGTGGCGGCATGCAAAGAAAAGCTTGCATCGAGCCGTATGCCGCACACATCGCGCAGTCAATGCCCGTGTCGTCAAGGACGACGCCAGTTCCAGGAAACGGGATAAGTCTGCTGCGGAGCGGCAGACACTTTTCCAGAAGTATCCGCGCACCCCTTGGTGTGATTGTGTATGCCTGAAGCCCAAACGAATGCTCTACCTTGATAAGGAATCTGGAGAAGTTCTCGGACTGGAACAAGGCAGTTCTATTAGTATATTGACGATCGTAGAATTCCATTTTGGCTTTTGAGAAACCAAGGTCAAGCCAGAGAAATGATGGGTCAAATATATAGCCCCACTGTATGATATCCCAATCTGCCCGTGCTTGAGATATAATACTGGTGGATTCCTCCGTGAAACGAAACGATGACCGAATATCGTCTTCGAAAATAGTTATTGTCTTGTTTTCTGAAACCGACAGCTTCCACAAGCTGATATGGGATAGAGCGCACCCTAACGTGCCCGGGGGATACGGACAATCACTGGTAATCAGACCTTCCTTGATGAGCGCCTCCCTGTCGAGAGAAGTGCCGTCAACGGCTGATACGCGAACGGTATTGTGCAATAAATGCCAGTTGTTACTTTGGTACCTGCTCCAGCGCTCGATGCTGCGGTCTAGGTTTATCAGGTGAATTTTCGGGGAACCCGTCGGCTCGACAGGCCGGGCTGGCATCGTCCCGGAGACAGAGGGCGTGGCGGCAGTGAATGTGGAGGTATCGCCCGCACCATGCAACAGCGCTCGAGCCCGTTCGATGCCATCACTCACATGGTATTGGCCATCGCCAAAGGTGATGTAGCCATAGACTTGTCGGTTATCCATATACTGGACGATTCCGGCCTTCCTGGCGCTGGCAGCAAAGACAACGTACTCGTACCGCGATGTGCCGTCCTCGTATGTCAGTTCGGTCAGCACGTCAGCCCGGACAAGATATGTGCAATGCACGAGCGGCACCTCGATGGCGCCGCGCACGTGGCGGTTGAGCACCCAACCATACTGATCGCACTGCAGATAATACCCGTTGGCATCGATCTCGGCATGAAAGTTCGAATAATATTGGCCCGGCGAGATAGAGCGAAGCAGAGGAGCGACGATTGGCAAATCAAGCGAGACAAGTTCTCGCAGCGTGGCCGATCGCACGAAATTGTCGACGTCGGCCACGAAATAGAAATCGCAGCCGTGCTCGAGCGTTTTCCGCAGACTTATGTTGCGGATTCGGCCAAGCACCCTGAAGCGCGTCTCATTCCATTCGTGCTCGCCAAACTGCTCAACACGATCGACGACGTCCGAGGCGTCGATTTCGACCGCCGCATAGAGGTGACCCACGCGCTCTACCCATTCGCGCAGTATATGCTCGGTCCTGTCGGTATTGTTGTTTGTCCTGATGTATAGGACGATCGATGCCTTCGGGTAGTCGAGCGCCTCGATGCACTCGAGGTAAAGCGGCAGTGCCGGTTCCTTCTGCTTTGCCAGGATTGCAATCAGGATGCGCGGTGAACCCTTCAGGCGCGACCGCAGCGAACGCTGCCGGATAAGCTTGTGCTGATCGATCAAGCTCTCTGTCCCGAACGCCCCGAGATTCGACGGTTCATGCACCGGAAGCTTGTCAGTGGCGAAACGCGCGTTGGCCACCACGCGCTTCGCCATTTCCGCCGGCAATTTTTCGCTGGCGAGCAATTTCAGACAGGCGTCGAGTGAATCCCGGTAAGCGCCTGTCCAGTAGGCATTGACGGCAAACTCGTCGAGCAATCCGTAATCGTAGACCCAAGGCTGTATGAAAAGTCCGGGGGGTTGTGCAAGGTCGAGCCCTCGACGCGCAAATTCCGCTCCCTCCGCGTTCCGGCCCTGGGTGCGGCAATAGAGGCTCGCGGCGTGAAGAGCTTCAGCGCGGGCGGGAAC
>NZ_RZQA01000626.1:0-3885 GCF_004022915.1 Mesorhizobium sp. M7A.F.Ca.US.006.04.2.1 | reverse complement strand
TGCCCGCCACGTCTCGGTACGGCCGGAAACTTTAATCCTGGCTACCCGTCGGGCGTCATACTTTGATATGACGGTCTCGTTGATACGGCGGACCTAATAGGCCGCGCGGCGAGACGTTCGCTGCGCGGCCTTTCGTTTGCTCATGCCGCCCGTTCCAACAAGGCCTTCGCCCTGCCTTCAAGCTCCAGTCGGCTATCCTGATGCGCCTTGCTGCGGGCGTGCGCAGTCATGCCCTGCACGAAATCGAAGATGCTTTCGGGCAGGCGGCCTTCCTCCTGCAAAACTGCCTCGATGATCTTGCTTGTTTCGCTCTTGGAGAAACCGCGCTTGCGCAGGAAGCCTTCGCGGTCTTCGTCGCTACGGGCGACGATCTTCTCACGTGCGGCCTTGATGCCGGCGATAAACGGCGCGGGGCTAGAGTTCGCAAAGCTCGTCAAAGCGGGCGCTGCCTCATGAGCAAAACGAAGTGCTGCAAACTTCGAATGCCGGATGCTGATCTCCTCGAAGCCTTCTACGCCCCAAAGATTGCGGTTCATGCAAACGGCGCGGAGATAGAAACTCGCAACGCCCAACGTCTTACTGCCAACCTCCGAATTCCAGCAATAGAAACCGCGAAAATACAAATCCGGTTCGCCATTCGGGAGCCTTCCGGCTTCGATCGGATGGGTATCGTCAACGAGAAACAGGAACACGTCGCGGTCGCTGGCGTAAAGCGTGGTGGTGTCCTTGGTGATGTCGACGAATGGATTGTGAGTCATCGTAGCCCAATCCAGAACGCCCGGCACCTTCCACATGGTGTCACCGGTACCATTGCCCGCGATCTTCATCACGGAGGCGACAAGCTCGTGATCCCAGATACGGCCATAGTCCGGGCCGGTTACGGCGCGAAGTTCAATGCGCCCGTCTGCCGTCTCGAGGGTCTTCATCAATTCCGCCCGATGGCTCAGAAGGCCGTGCTGTAAATTGATGCCTGCCAGCGGCGCGGGAAGCTGGCGCATGTAGGTCGCCGGTGCGCTGACAAGGCTGCAAAGTTGGCCAAAACTCCAATGCGTGGGCGCAATTGGTTCTCCTGTCCGGGGACGATAAGCGAAAGCCGCTCTGCATTGTCGCGGGTAGCTTCCACGCGAACAGCGCGGCTCTCGACGGTGCGGGCGGTAGCGCGGTCCGCTCTCTGCTTCACGGCATCAAAAAGCTCGGTGAGGCTCAGATAGCGCTCGTCATCGGGACGCGAAAACCATTCCGAGGAAACCCGCCCGATCCTCTCGCCGCGCGTGACGTCAACGCGGAAGCCGCTGGAAACCGCCTGCTGCTGACTGTTGTTCTCGCCGTCGATGATGGTGGTCATGTTCATTGTGCTCACTCCTTTTCCGTCAATGCCGAAGGCATGTCCCCCGGCATGCCTTCCGGGGGCGCGAGAGCGCGCGGGAGTGATGGGGGCCAATGCCGGCGCGCTGAGCCGGGGTGCACGGTCGAGCGAAGCAGATGGAAATTGATGGTCGCTGTTGCTGCAATCGCCCGCTTTGCGAGCCTGCGGCCTTGCTCTGCACAGGCGGCACTGGCGGGGAAGCGAGGGGAAGTTCCTCGCTTCCCAACGGATCGACAAGGGTATCCGCAGTCGATCAGAACGATGAAAGCGAAGCTTACTCTTATAATGTTGTGCAAGAGATTTGGATTTTACAGAGAAACGTACTACTTGCCTCATTGGCGGGACGGGGAAATCAAACGTCGCTCAATTCGTCCGATACAAGATACAATAAGAGGAAATTATATGACCACTGCTCTCGAAAAAGACGGCCAACTGGATACCGTGTCGATCGCGGCCGACATCGTCGCCGCCTATGTGTCGAACAATCCATTGCCGGTCGGCGAGTTGCCGAAGCTTATCGGCGATATCCATGCCGCTCTGAAAGGCATCGGCACGCCGGCGATAGAGCCTGTGATCAAGCAGGAGCCGGCAGTATCGATCAAGAAGTCGGTGACGCCGGATTTCATCATCTGTCTGGAAGACGGAAAAAAATGCAAATCGCTGAAGCGGCATCTTCAGCATTTTAATCTGACCCCTGACCAATACCGGCAGAAGTGGAACCTGCCTGCCGATTACCCGATGGTGGCACCGAACTACGCGGCCACCCGCTCGGCTCTGGCGAAGGCATCAGGGCTCGGGCGCAAGGCGGCTGCGCCTCCTGCCGCGGCGGAAAAGCCAAAGCGGGATGCTCGCGCGGCAACAGCGAAGACGGCCGCAGCCGCAATCAAGTCGCCTGTGAAGAAGCCGCGCAAGGCGCTAGCCAAAGCGTAGTACACCGCGTCTGGCAGAGCTTAGAGATCGCGGACCTGAACATGACGAAGCCCCGCCTTGCCGCGAGGCTTCGTGTTTTGTGGATCACTCGGCGGCGCGGCGTGACCAGATAAGCGAGAAATCGCCCTCGTTCTCGGTCTCGACCAGGCTCGCATAGATCGGAGCGGGGAAGCTGGGATCGTCGAGCTTGACTGAGTGGTAGTCGCGGCCTTCTCGCGAGGTCTTCTTCCATGCCGCCCCGAACTCGGTGGCGCCGGCGAAGATGCGGAAGTCCGGACCCTTTTCATTTTCGCCATCGGTCGGAGAGAACGTTACCGTCTTGACGTTGAGGTTGAGAGTCTTGACCGAGCCGGAGAAGCCCTTCGCGGTGCGGGAGAAAGTGCCGATCGTAGCCATTGTGGTAGTTCCTTCTGTTTTTCTCGGGCCGCGCCCATCGCGGCCTCGATGGTGGTCGTGAGACCGGAGACGATCGGTCCGCACCCTGAAGGGGCTGGAACGAAGTGAAAGACGGCGGCGCGAGGCTTTCTTGGATCGCGAGGAATGGACGCGCAGCGACCAGGGGAAGAAAACGCAGCGACGTCGTTGCGGGAAGACGATCGAGACTGAGCGCAGCGAAGGCGGTCTTCGGTCAGACCCAATCCATTCGAGGACGCCGTGGGCGTGGCTTGGAAAGAATACGCGGAAGGAACGCCACAGTGGCTAGATCAGTCACGACCATTGTCGCTTGCGCCGCTGCGCTTCTCTATTTCGGTCAAAGACGCTTCCTCACTCGCCAAGGCGGTGTTGGTCCTACTCCACCGGTGAAGAAGAGACGTCCGATTTCCCTGATCTTTGGGCTGAATCGTCGTCGCGTTCGGGGCGTCTCCGAAGACGACCATTGATTGTTGAGGGCAGCGGCTTCCAAGCCGCCAAATGCCGTGACGATTTCCTCTCTCACGTCGATTCGATGCAAGTCTGATTTGAGATCGAAGGCGGACCATAGCCGCGTCACACCTGATCCTCCACCTCATCGCCGAATGTTCCCGCCGCGGTCACGCCTGACGCACGGTGAGGCATTGCTGGGAACGGGTCGCTTCCACGCCGGGCGTCTACCGAGATGCGCTGCGTGACTTTCGCGATAAGAGTGGTGGAAATTCCCGGCTCGAGCATTTGTTTGCACTGGATTCCGTTCTTTGACGCGATGACAGTGTGGAATTGCCTGTGCCATAAGGCCAGTCGTTGAACCAACTCAGAAGGGATGGAAACGATGGCTGTAAACACGATCGATATTGCCGAACGCCTTGCAGACGCGCACGGCCTGTCGAAAACCCAAGCGAAATCCGTGGTCGAGGATGTGTTGAAGGGCATTGCGGAAGCCGCTGCCAAGGGCGAGGAAATCAGCCTCAATGGCTTCGGCAAGTTCAAGGTACAGAACAAACCAGCGCGCGATGGCCGCAATCCCTCGACTGGCGCCACGATCAAGATCGCCGCATCTAAGAAGATCGTCTTCCAGCCGGCAAAGGCTCTCAAGGACTCGGTGAACGGCTGACCATTTATGACGACACATCTCGTCTGATGGTAACGCGCTGTCCTGTTGGGCGATGGTGTCT
>NZ_RZQA01000625.1:0-3885 GCF_004022915.1 Mesorhizobium sp. M7A.F.Ca.US.006.04.2.1 | reverse complement strand
GCTTGGTGATGATGAACTCGGCCAGCAGCTCGGCATCCGAATGGCCTTCCCATAAGCCGAAGGAATCCTGAGTACGAATGAGCCGCAGGAGGCATTTGACGAACGGGGAAGCAAGGGCCTCGTCGTCATTGTTGACAGCAGGGCCAACCGGAGGAATTTCGTTGTTCGTCATTTCAGTCTTCGTCTTCGAGGTACGATTTCCTTTTCCTGCGATGCCCACTCCGGGTCCGCTTGCGTGGCCGACGAATGGCTTGGGCGGGCCAACCCCAAGAGTGCCCCGTGGCCGACCTCGACATGTCCACGAGTGCGAGACCTGCGGCGCGAATTCGCGGCGCACATCGTCTGCGCCGCGATCCGACCGGTGGTCAACGCAATTGAAATCCAACCTTCCGCAAGCCGCCGCCCTGCTGCATCGACATACTTGCTGCGAAGAGAGCTTCGATGGGCGGATTGGCCAGTGTTCAATTCCAATTGTCAGTCCCTTCGCGATTCTTGCTCAGGAAGTGACTTCGTTTTGAGTTTCGGGTGCCTTCTTTTGCGGAGCCACACAAAGATCCGCGTGACAGGCAGGCTCACCCGTGTAGTTGGCCAGTGCTTCGAGCAATGGGGTAAGATAGTACTGTTTGGTGTGGTCCGGAATTGGCCCCAGCCGGTCCACCGATTTCAGTGCCACCTCGATCAACTCGATTGCGCGATCTTTGTTGCCGCTCTCGTAATAATACTGAGCTACCGGGAGGTACCGGAGGTATTTAAACGGGCCATCGCCGTTCGGGGGATTGAGTGCCAGTATCTGTTCCGAGAGCTCGTTGCCCATCGCAAAGCGCTCCGCGCGCGGAAGATGGGAATTGTCCATCGTGGGATCGAAGAGTTGGTTGAGGGCCAAGGCCATCCACGACACCGCGTCGGACGTTTTGTCGATCGCGTCCTCGACCAATTCTCGCATGACCGGCATGCCGGTCTTGATGTCGCGCAGCTTGTGAAGCAGAAGATCCGCATGAATCTGCCGGAACTCACAAGAGTCTGGCATCAAGGCGAGGCCTTCTTCGATGGCCAAGAGCGCCGCCGTCCAATCCTCGGCCTGCATCGCCGGCTCAAGTTTGGCGTATATCGGCCCGGTAAGCGACATTTCGCGCGCTGCAAGTTGGTTATGCGCGATGCGCTTTGCATCGGCGGCTTTCGCTTCATAGCTGCTGCGCCAGCTGCCGTTAAGGACTTTCGGCAAAACGTCATCGAGTTCCGCCGGGTGGCCGATAAAAGCGATGTGGCCGTCGCGGTCGACCACGAACGAGGTGGGAATCCCAATCGAAGAGCTGGGATCCATCCAGAGCTTGTTCATTTCGCCAATGTAATCGAACCCGATACGATAATTCAGATTCGGGAACTCCTCGGTCAGCCAGGCATCCACGTTGGTCCGCGCCTCGTCTGCGGTAGGACCCTGTTCGCAGGCGGCAACTCCGACCGCCTCAAATCCGCTGCCTTCATATTTCTCCTGCAGTTCGATCAAATGGGGCATGGCGTCGACACATGGTCCGCACCAAGTCGCCCAAAACTCAACGAGGTAGACCTTGCCGGGCCGAAAGTTCGTGAGGGGCTCGCCACGCAGCCAGTTCTCCACTTTGATCGCAGGAGCCGGGGACCCCATACGCAGTTCCATCTTGGTGTCCAAAGTCATTCCACACCTTTCGTCTCTTTTGTCGCGGAATATTTTCCAGTCAAAATCGGACACGGTCTCGAGGGCATCGCTCCCTCTGGCTTGCTTCAGCGAAGCTCTCACCGTGTTGCCGCACATCAAGCTGCAACGGAGGTGCCAATTCCCTCAGCTCCGGTAAGCGGCGGGAAATGCTTTGAAATTCTCCACGAGGCCAAATGCGGCCGATTGTCGTGAACCCGACATGTCTTCTGCCGCTGTCGGGTTTCGCCCTATCACTCTTGAGAGCTTGGACGGCTCGCCTGTGATTAGACTGGCCTCGGCCCTCGAGCAGTGGCAGTTTGGCGCCAGTTCGAAAGCGCGAACTCGCCGGCTTGGTCCTCGTGCCGCCACCGCCGCGTGTGGATTCTTGCCCCGGAGTCAAAATTCGCCTCGCGGTTGCCAACGGCGGCATGCGCTCAATGCGCGTGGCGTTGAGCACCGACAGCACGTAATGGTACCAATTAGTGGATGCCCGTCGCTGCCTCCACTTCTCCAGCCAAGCGCTCGAACGACGCTACCTACCCACGTTCGAGCGCGACCGCGGAATCGCAGACTGCCGAACGTCAGCCGTTGCGAAAGGTGTAGCCGTACCCGTTGATCGCCGGTGCGCCGCCTAGATGTGCGTAGAGGACCCTCGATCCCTGTGGAAAGAAGCCCCTCTGGACGAGGTCGATCATCCCTTGCATCGATTTGCCCTCGTAAACGGGGTCCGTAATCATGCCCTCGAGCCGCGCGCACAAACGGATTGCCTCTTTGGTTTCCTCCGATGGAACGCCATAACCCGGGTACGCGTAGTCCATGAACAACACCACGTCTGCCTCGACAATTTCCGCTCCGAGGTGGACGAGCTTCGCTGTATTTTGGGCGATGCCAAGCACCTGCGCCTTGGTCTTGGCGGGCATGGCGGAGGCATCGATACCGATCACGTTGCGCTGTCGACCATCCTTGGCGAACCCGACGAGCATGCCGCCGTGGGTTGAACCAGTCACCGTACAGACGACGATATAGTCGAAGGCAAACCCAAGCTGCTCTTCCTGGGCACGCACCTCCTCAGCGAACCCCACATAGCCCAGGCCGCCGTATTTGTGGACAGAGGCGCCGGCAGGTATCGCATATGGCCTGCCGCCCCTTGCCTTGACTTCATAAAGTGCCTTTTCCCAGCTGCGGCGGATGCCGATGTCAAAGCCCTCGTCAACCAGGCGCACCTCTGCCCCCATGATGCGGCTCAAGAGGATATTGCCGACCCGGTCGTAGACAGCATCATCATGTGGGACCCAGCTCTCCTGGACCAGGAGGCATTTCATGCCGATCTTGGCGGCGACCGCAGCGACCATGCGCGTATGGTTGGACTGCACGCCACCGATTGTGACGAGCGTATCGGCATCTGACGCGATCGCGTCGGGCACAATGTATTCGAGCTTGCGCAGCTTGTTTCCGCCGAACGCGAGACCGGAGTTGCAGTCCTCGCGTTTGACGTAGATTTCCACCTTGTCGCCCAGATGCTTGCCGAGGCGGTCGAGCCTCTCGATCGGCGTGGGTCCAAAGGTGAGCGGATAACGTTCGAATTTTTCCAGCATGCTATCTCCAGCAAAAAAGTACCTGAACCTGCTACGCACCGGTCAGCCCAGGGGTATGGTCGCGTGTTAGCCGAACACAGATTCCCTATACGATCAGCTCAGTCATCAGAGGGTGACCAAAATTGGTGTGGGTCTGAGCACTGATCCTGTCATCCGCGCATCAAAGCAGCAGCACATGCTGGGCATTCGACCAAGCCGGGACACAGCTGAAAATTGCATTCCGCAGTTGATCAGAGTCAGACGACTGGTACCCGAGCTTTCCTGTAACCATCGGCATGCTGGCCCCTGTGGCGAGTTCCACGAGCGCGGCTAGAGGACTGCCAGATCAGAAAGAGCACGCGGCCGAAGTAGCCGGCCTGAAGCAGCAGCGAACAGGCCAGCGTCGTGACGACTGCCACACGGAGCGAATCCAAAGCGAAGTAAACCATCGACGCATTGCTGCACAGGACCAGCCCCACGAGCCGACAAAAAGATGAAGTGCACGCCGCTCCCCTGGTTTTCGCCAGATCATGTTGCGAGCTCGTCGGCCGGAACATGCGTCTGGCAGTTCTTGGGGCAGACGCGGCCGCAGGCTCCGCAGCCTATGCAGCGGCCGGCATCATCGACAACCATGATCAT
>NZ_RZQA01000624.1:0-3886 GCF_004022915.1 Mesorhizobium sp. M7A.F.Ca.US.006.04.2.1 | reverse complement strand
CCGGCCGCCTCCAGCGTCAGGAAGTTCTCGATGGCGTGGCGGATGTCTTCGGGGCCGCGCGCCACGACATGCTCCAGCCTGCCGAGGTCGCCGAGGCGCCGCTTCAGCCGCCGGAACTCGCGATAATGGTGCGAACGCAGCGAGGCCTTCAGATAGTCATCGCCGTCGCGCTCGCTTTCCAGCGCCGGGCGCAGGGTCTGGCCGGTGGTGACCAGCATCAGGCCGCGCGTCTCGGCCACGGTGGCAAACAGGCTCGCCACCGGGCCATCGAGCCGGACATCGGGCAGGACGAACACTTTCGGCAGCTTGAGATGCGGGCGCGACAGCATCGAGAAGAAATCCTCGACGACGCCCACCGGGTCGTCGCGGTCGACCAGCGGCGTGCCGAGCGGACCGAACGGGCTCGACCATGTGCGCATCACCGGCACGCCGAGCGGCACCACCGGCCGTTCCACCGAGAACGGCACCAGAAGGCGCAGCCGGTTGCGGTATTCGTCGCCGTCGCGGATGACCGCCAGCCGCACCTCGCGATCCTCCAGCCGCGGCATGGCGGGCGCAAGGAAACGCGGGTTGAAGAACACGTTGGGCTCGACCGTGCGGGCGCAGAGATAATCCAGTTCCTCGACCAGGTCGAAGCCGGCGGATGCCGGGTAGATGGCGAGCTTGCGCTCGGGCCGGTTGTTGGCGAGAATCTCGATATGGGCGGGGTCGGCGTCACGGGTCAGCCCGGCAAGGCCCGACACCATGGCGCCGGCGGTGCCGCCGCTGGTTTCCTCAAGCAACGGGATGGCAGCCATCACGCGGCTCCTTTCGCAGGCACGAAGATAAGCATGACGATGCCGAGCTTGCGCCACACCGTGAAGGACAGCGCGCCGGCTTCGAAGATCATGGCAAAGGCGGTGGCCATGGCCGCGCCCCACAGGCCGAACATCGGGATCAGCATCACGTTGAGGGCGATGTTGAAGGCCAGCGTCATGGCATAGACGGCGGCGCAGATGTTCTGGTTGCCGCTCATCGTCAGCAGGCTTTCGCAGGGGCCGACGGCGGCGCGCGCCGCGACGCCGAAGACGAGCAGGAACAGCAAGGGATAGCCGCTGCTGAATTCCGGGCCGAACAGCACCAGCATCGGCTCGCCGAGCGCCAGCACAAGCAGCGCCATCAACAGCGAAGGCCAGAACGTCCACGACACCGTCTCGCGGGCAAAGGCGGCGAGCCTTTGCGGGTCGCCATGGGTGAACTGGGCGTAGCGCTGGGCAACGCCGGCCTTGACGGCGAAGTAGACGAAATGCACCAGCGCCAGCGTCTTCACCGTGGCGAAATAGACGGCGACGTCATTGGGGTCCATATAGGCGCCGACCATCAGCACGTCGGCATTGGTCAGCAGGAAGAAGAAGCTCTCGACCAGGAAGATCGGCAGCGAGACGATGAACCATTGCGCGAAATGGACCTTCATCGGCCCGGCCGGAATCTGCCGTTCCATGCGCTGGGTGACACCGATAAGCTGGCCGAGCGTTGTGGCGTAGGTGGCGGCGATCGAAGCAAAGATTGCGGTCCTGGCATCGGGTGCGTAGCCCGCCAACAGCATCAGCGCCATGAACAGCAGGATCAGCACCGGTCGCACCAGATAGGTCGGCGACAGGGCAAACAGCGCCCAGCTGTTGGCGCGTGCCAGGCCCGACAGGAGGTCGGACATGGCGATCATCGGCAGGCAGATGACGCCGAGGATGAACGGGATCACATAGTAGCTCTCGATCCAGGGTGCCGCCAGCCAGACGCCGAGCGCGCCGAGCCCGGCAATCAGCGTCGAGGCGATCAGCACGAACAGACGGCTGGCCAGCACGATGCCGCGCAACTCGTCCATCAAGCCGCGCTCGCGGTATTCGGGAATGTAGCGGATGACGGAGGTGTGGAAGCCCAGGCAGGCGAGATTGCCGACGATGACCATCGTCACCCAGACTAAGACGAAGATGCCGTACTCGAACGAGCCCATCCAGCGTGCCATCAGCACCTGGCTGACGAAGGCAATGACGGCGCTGACGATGCGGACCGAGAAGGCGATGACCGACATGCGGCTGGCCTCGCCGCGCTCGTCGGCGGTGAACAGCACGGCATCGATGCGGCCAAGCAACGGCCCCATGCGCAGCGCCCAACGCTGCGGCAAGAACCGCCCGGCAGTCGTGGCCGCGGAAAAGCGCACCCCGATTTCTCTCCGTTTTCCGCTTCTTTTTCAGGCGTTGGTGTAGCGGAGACACATTAAGAAACGGTTGGGTGAGAAGTTCCTTCGCCCCGTCCCTATACGGGGAGAACGTGCCGGCAGGCGGGTGAGGGGCGGCGCAGGCGTTTGAGGTTGCGCCGCTGTTTCATCATCGCCGAGGCGCGCAGCACGGAGACGTTGCCGATCAGGATAGCACCCGGCTTTATCGCAAGATCGTGCCTCAGATGGTGCCTTGGCTGCCAGAGGATGAGGCCGCGCAGCTGAAGTTCGAGTTCGAGGCGGCTTAGTCGGCGGGACATCGCCCCCCTCTGGCCTGCCGGCCATCTCCCCCTCAGGTGGGGAGATTGGCTAATCGCGAACGTCGGCACTCCAGCCCTTCGCTATCGCTCCGGGCGTTCGTCGTTCGAAAAGCCAAGCAATTGGCTTTTCGTCCGTTACGCGGACCACGCCTCACCCCCGTGAACGGGGAGAAGGAAAAGCGCCCCTTACGCAAACGCCCCGTGGCAGTGCTTGTACTTCTTTCCCGATCCGCAGGGGCAGGCTTCGTTGCGGCCGACTTTGCCCCAGGTGGCCTGGTTGTCGGGGTCGCGGTCTTCGGGGGCGACGATTGCGGTTGTCTCCGGGCGGACCAGGAGGGCGGTTTCGCCGCCTTCGAAGTCGTTTTCGCCGGTGGTGCCGTCGATATGGGTGCCGAACATGTCGGGGGCTTCCGGAGGCGGCGCTTCGGCGGCCTGACGGACCAGTTCGACGCGCATCAGCTGCGCGGTGACGGCCTGGCGCAGATTGCCAAGCATGGCCTGGAAGAGTTCGAACGCCTCGCCCTTGTACTCCTGCAGCGGATCGCGCTGGGCGTAGCCGCGGAAGCCGACGACCGAACGCAGATGGTCGAGATTGACGATGTGCTCGCGCCACAGATGGTCGAGCGTCTGCAGCACTACCGAGCGCTCGACGTAATTCATCACCTCGGGGCCAAAACGCTCGGCGCGCTCCTTGGCGGCGGCTTCGGCGGCCTGCGCGATGCGCTCGCGGATGTCGTCCTCGGCGATGCCCTCTTCCTTGGCCCAGTCCTCGACCGGCAGGTCGAGGTTCAGGAACTCGGCGATCTCGGCCTTCAGTCCGGCAACGTTCCACTGCTCGGCATAGGCGTTTTCGGGAATGGCCTTGGCGACGATCTCGTCGATGACGCCTTCGCGCATCTCGGCGATCGTTTCGGAGAGGCCTTCGCCGTCCATCAGTTCGATGCGCTGCTCGAACACCACCTTGCGCTGGTCGTTGGAGACGTCGTCATATTTCAACAGGTTCTTGCGGATGTCGAAGTTGCGCGCCTCGACCTTCTTCTGCGCCTTTTCCAGCGCCTTGTTGATCCACGGATGGATGATCGCCTCGTCTTCCTTGAGGCCGAGCTTCTGCAGCATGCCGTCCATGCGCTCGGAGCCGAAGATGCGCATCAGATCGTCTTGCAGGGACAGGAAGAATTTCGAGCGGCCGGGGTCGCCCTGGCGACCGGAGCGGCCACGCAGCTGGTTGTCGATGCGGCGCGATTCGTGGCGTTCGGTGGCCAGCACATAGAGGCCGCCGGCGGCCAATGCCTTTTCCTTCAGCCGCTCAATGTCGGCAATGATTTCCTTTTCCCGCGCCTCGCGTTCGGGGCCGGCCGGCATGTCGCCCAGC
>NZ_RZQA01000623.1:0-3890 GCF_004022915.1 Mesorhizobium sp. M7A.F.Ca.US.006.04.2.1 | reverse complement strand
ATCAGATAGGAATTGACGCCGGATGGCATCGCGGCCACCATCACCGCCACCTTGGCCGTCAAGGGCGGCATGCCGAGCAACCAGACGAAGACCAGCACCAGCGCCGGCATCAGGAACAGCTTCAGCACCGAAAGCGCCAACGCCGGCCGGACATTGCCCGATATGCCGAAACGGCGCAGGCTGAGCCCCATGGCGAACAGCGCCACTGGCCCGGCAGTGTCAGCCAGCGTATCGACCAGCCGCGTGGCAAGGTTCGGCAGCGGCGCGCCGGTTAGGCGCCAAGCCAGCCCGGCCAGGATACCGATGATCAGGGGATTGGTGAACAGTCTTCTCAGAAAGCTCTGGACGATGCGCAGCGGGTGTACGGGCTCACTGCCACCGCGGCCAAATATCTCGAACATGATGATCGAAGCCATCATCATGGTCGGCAGATGCACGGAAACGAGCAGCGACAGCACTTCGAATCCCCTGGACCCGAATACGCCGAGAACGAAGGGAATGCCCAGCAGCACTACATTCGAGAAGGACGACGACACTCCACCGACGATGCCTGCGCGTGCGTCCCGCCCGAAGATCCGCGTCGTCACCAGATGGCCGGCAGCCCATGTCATTGCAACCGCCGTGAAGTAAGCGCCCCACAGCGGCCAAGGCGCCACGCCATGGAAGTCGGACTTCACCATCGTCTGGAACAGCAGCAGCGGCATCGCCACGTTGATGGCAAATTCCGAAATCCCCTCGCCGCTCGCCGGCTTCAGATAGCCGGTGAGCCCGGCGAGGTAGCCGAGCGCGACAAGGCTGAAGACGAAAAGAACGGTTTCGGTGAGCGGAGACATTTTTACCGTGAGGGGCGGGTTCCCCGTGATAGGCGAGCCAGGACCGCGACGCAATCGCGCCTGAATTTGATCATCGTCGGCTGGCAGCGTTATAGAGGGCTTGGATCATCAGGGCGGACACGGACGACAAATAGCCTTTGTCCGACTCTCGAACCTCCGTCTTTTGCAGCGGGCATGGCTGACGGCTTCGTCGCCGCACTGCTTTGTCTTGCCGCGATCGCGCTTGCAGTTGCCGAGACGAAAAGCGACGCGCGCAGCGTCACCGATCGAGGCCGCATTCACGGCGACGCTGAAGGTATTCACCAGGGAAGCCTTCCGATGCAATGGCCTTCGCGCAGAACAATCTCGGGGATGTCAGCTGGAATCGGGCCAGCTATGGCGGCGGCAAGGCCGAATATCAAAAGGCGATCGGATTCTTCGAGAACGCCAAGCAGGGTTTTACCGAAGCCGGCTACACCATGCCATCCCTCTCACCGTCTACGCTTCTCGCCCACCGCGCCTTGTCTTTCGGCCGGCTTTACCGTCCCTATATGTCCTGCCACCGGAACCCCTTGCCGGGAACCGCAGAAGGATAGCGGATGATTCGATTTGCCTTGGCGTTGTTCCTGCTTGTTGTTCCCGGCGTGGCGCACGCCACGGATGCAGGCTGGGCGCTGCTGCGCGATGGCGGACACGTCGTGCTGCTGCGCCATGCCATGGTCACCGGCACCACCGATCCGGCCAATTTCGACATCGACAGCTGCGCCACCCAGATGAACCTGTCGGCGCGCGGCAAGCAGCAGGCGAGCAAGATCGGCGCTCTGTTTGCCGCTCGGGCGGCACCGATCGAGCGCGTGCTGTCCAGCCGCTATTGCCGCTGCCTCGACACCGCCCGCATCGCCTTCGAGGCCGACCCCGAACTCTTTGCACCGCTCGATCTCCTGAAAGGCGACGAGACGCAGAAGGCCGCGCAGATCGCTGCGATCCTGAAGGAAATCCGCGCCTATTCCGGCTCCGACAATCTGGTCATGGTCACCCATCTGGAAGACATCGTGGCACTGACCGGCATCTCACCGCGCGAAGGTGAGGCCGTCGTCGTCGAGCCGCAAGGCGATGGCCTGCGCGTGCTCGGCCGCGTCACCTTCTGAGCGTGCTGCGCGATCGCTGACGCCGAAAGCGGTGTTGCTGAAATGCCACCGTTGAAAGAAGCCGCAAATTCGCCGTGACAATGCCGCTTGCGACAACCCGTCGCAGGGGCTATAGGCGCGCTCCCGGTCACGAGAACCGAAGCGAGCACAACGGTTGGAGCTTTCGTCTCCGCCCGTGCAGGCGGCATTGCCGCCCTGTATACGGCGCCGCTTTGGGGATTGGGATCGCGGATGTAGCTCAACTGGGAGAGCGCCGGACATAATCCGGAGGTTGTGGGTTCGAGTCCCTTCATCTGCACCACGGATAGCTCAGTTTGGTTAGAGCATCAGATTGTTAATCTGACTGTCGAAGGTTCGATTCCTTCTCCATTGGCCTTGAAAAGCCATCCGAAAAACGGTCCGGGGACTGGAATGCGAAAGACTGGACGGGTGACCCAAGCCTTCGGGCGCGGATCATCCCAAGCGTCTTTCGCCATCGGCTCGCGGCCAGGCCCGCGGTGACGATCAAGGCGCGGTGTCGCCGGCAAGGGAGGCTAAGGCCTCCTGCGCCCGCTTCGCTGCCCCGCGATCCGCTCCCGAAGGCCCGCCACGGCTCGATGCCACCAGTCCCCGGATCATTCGTGCCCGGGCTACGACGCAAGAGACGACGTGAAACGAGAAACGAAGGGAAGATCGACGCATGACGTGACGCCTCGCATGGGGCCATGCCCGACAGGAGTAAGACAATGACCATTCTCGACAAGGTTCTTGGGCGCGAGCGCGTCTTCGTAAGGGAAAACGAACGTGCCCTCGCCCTCCACAAGGGGGAGATCAAGGCTGTCCTGCTGCCGGGCGAGCACTGGCTCGCCAACCGGCGCGGCAGCCTCGAAGTGTCTCGGCACGATCTGAAGAACCCGGAATTCGTTTCGGCATACGAGAAGGCGTTGTTCGACAAGCTTCCGGATGTGGCCGCGCGTCATTTCACCGTCGTTCGCACCGGGCGCACGGATGTCGCCGTCATCGAGCGTGACGGCAATCTGCACGCCGTGCTGGCACCGGACCGCAAGCTCGTGCTGTGGACGGATGCCGGCCCGTGGAAGGTGACGCTGATCGACACGTCAGTCGATCTCGCCATCGATGCGGCGATCATGCGCCGGCTCGGCCAGGCCCGGAAGGCGGAATTGATGTCCGTCCATCCGGTCGTCGATGGTCAGGCCGGACTGCTGTTCATCGACGGTGTCCTGGTCAGGACGCTGACGGCGGGCGTGCATGGCTTCTGGAACGTCGGACGCATGGTGCAGATCAAGGTCGTCGACCTCAAGCGCCAGTCGCTCGACGTTGCCGGGCAGGAAGTGCTGACCAAGGATCGCGTGACGATCCGCGTCAACATCGCAGCCGAATACCGGGTCGTCGATCCGGTCAAGGCGGTCAGCATGGTGAAGGACTTCTCCGAAGCCCTCTACCGCGCCCTGCAATATGCCTTCCGCAAGACGCTTGGCGCGCTGACACTCGATCAGGTCCTCGAAAAGAAGGTGACGATCGATGAGGAAGCGGCAGCCAAGGTCCGCGCCGACATGGCCGAGATCGGCGTGGAGGTCAGCGATATCGCGCTCAAGGATGTCATCCTGCCGGGCGAGATGCGCGAGATCCTCAACCAGGTGGTGTCGGCCGAAAAGCAGGCCGAGGCCAACATCATCCGTCGCCGCGAGGAGACGAACGCGACCCGTTCCCTCCTCAACACGGCCAGGGTGATGGCGGAAAACCCGGTGATGCTGCGGTTGAAGGAGCTCGAGGCGCTGGAAACCATCGCCGGCAAGGTCGAGCGGCTGACCGTCCACAACGGAACGGGCGGGCTGCTGAACGATCTGGTCAAGCTTCGCGACAGCTGATGCATGTCGCCAAAAGTGTTCCGCTTTTGGAAAAACGACACGCATCGAAATAAGGCTGACGT
>NZ_RZQA01000622.1:0-3896 GCF_004022915.1 Mesorhizobium sp. M7A.F.Ca.US.006.04.2.1 | reverse complement strand
GCCGAGGGCAGCGCCAACCGCTTCATCGCCGACGCGCTCGCCGATCACCTCAGGCTGCGCCGGCTGCCGGGCATCTATGCCGGCGTCAACGTCTTCCGATTGCGGCAATCGCTGCGCGAACACCTTGTCATACTCGACCATCTTGAAAGCCTGCAGTATGAGGTGGCTGCCGATCTGCTTCGCATTCATCTGCGGCTCTCCCGCAACCAGCGACCGCAAGCGGCCAGCCGCGGGGCTCCCGCGCTGTTCGGCACGATCAGCCGGCCGGAATGACGAGGATTAATTGACGCGTAAAGCCAGCCCGACCATCGCGCTGTTTCCCGAAGCAAGCTTCGGCGCGGCGTTGAATTGCGTCGGCATCGCGCAGGCGCTGCGTGCGAAAGGCGCCCGGCCCGTCTTCATCTGCCATGCCGGTTTCTCCGGCGTCTTTGCCGACTATGGTTTCCAGGAATACCAGTTGCCAACCGACGAGCCGCTGAGCGAGAGCCAACGTCAGAGCTACTGGCAGGCTTTCGTGCGCCGGCACCTGCCGCATTTCAGGCTGAGCCCGATCGACCAGCTTGAGACCTATGTCGCTCCGACCTGGCAGGCCATCGTCGACACCGCGGTCAATGCCGAGGCGCCGCTGCGCCAATTGCTGGCACGGCTCAAGCCGGATGCCGTGGTGCTCGACAATGTCATCATGTTCCCGGCGATCGCCGCCGCCGGCTGTCCGTGGGTGCGCGTCGTCTCCTGCGCCGAGACCGAGCTGCCGGACGCCAATGTGCCGCCCTATCTGTCGGGGCTTGGCGTGGACGACCCGCAACGCGCGGCGTTCGAGGCCAGGTATCTGGCGGCTTGCGCGCCGGCGCATGACCGCTTCAACCGCTTCCGGGCGGATGCCGGACTGGGGCCGCTGCCGAAGGGTCAGTTCCTCGAGACGTCGCCCGATCTCAACCTGCTGCTGACGCCGACGATCGTGCGCCGCGAGCGTGCCGAGCCGCTCGACCCCGCGCGCTTCGTCTATCTCGAGGGCTGCGTGCGTTCTGAAGGGCCGTTCGAGGTGCCGGTGTTCCCGCGCAATGGCGGGCCGCTGGTCTATGTCAGCTTCGGCAGCCTGGGTGCCATGGATGTCGGCCTGATCGAGCGCATGCTGGTGGTGTTCGACAGGCTGCCGGCGCGCTTCATCGTCAATGCCGGCGGCCTGCGCGACGCTTACCGCGCGGTGCCGGACAATGTCTATCTCGACGCCTGGTTTCCGCAGCCCTCGGTGGTGGCGAAGTCGGATCTGTTCATCCATCACGGCGGCAACAACAGTTTTTGCGAAGCGCTGCGCTTCGGCGTGCCGTCGCTGATCATGCCCTATTGCTGGGATGGACACGACAACGCGCAACGCGCCGAAGAGACCGGCACCGGCGACCATATCGGCCGTGACGGCTGGACCGAAGGAGTGTTGGAGAAAGCCATTCTCGGCCTGCTGGCCGACGATGCCATGCGCGCCCGCCTCAAGGACAATGCAGCCCAAATGGCGCTGAAACCCGGAACGGATGCGGCCGCGCAAGCCATACTCTCTCTGATACGGATTTGAACGAAAATGCCTGACAACAACACGAACATCTCGCTCTCCAGCGGCAACGATGCCAAGGCCTGGCTGGCCCGGCACGGCATCAACGAAGTCGAGTGCCTGGTGCCCGACATGAACGGCGTCCTGCGCGGCAAGGCCTTGCCGACGGCCAAATTCCTCCAGGCGCTTGAAGACCGCGCGCTCTATCTGCCGAGCAGCGCTTTCCTGGTCAGCATCGACGGCCGCTATTCCGGCTCGATCGACGAGGGTTTTGCCTATTCGGATCCGGACATGCGCATGGTGCCTGATGTATCGACGCTCTGCCTGGCGCCGGGTGCCGCTCCCGGCAAGGCCTATGTCTTTGCCGATGCCTTCCATATGGACGGCCGGCCCTGGATGGCCTCGCCGCGCCATGTGCTCAGGGCCGTGCTCGACCTCTACGCCAAGCGCGGCTGGCGGGCGGTGGTGGCGCCCGAGGTGGAATTCTATCTCACCGCGCCCAATCCGGATCCGGACCGTCCGCTGACCGCCCCGGTCGGCGCCAATGGCCGCGCCGAGACCGTGCAGCATCCCTACGATATGGCCGGGCTCGAGGAGTTCGAGCCGGTGATCCGCCGCATTTACGATTATGCGGCGGCGGCCGGCCTGCCGCTCGACACGCTGATCCATGAGTCGGGAACCGCGCAGTTGGAGATCAACTTCCTGCATGGCGATGCGCTGCCGCTGGCCGACAAGGTGCTGCTGTTCAAGCGGCTGACGCGCCAGGCCGCGCAGCAAAGCGGCATGCACGCCACCTTCATGGCCAAGCCGATCGCCGCACAGGCCGGCAGCTCCATGCATCTGCACATGTCGGTCATCGACGAGGCCGGCAGGACTTTGTTTGCCGGCAGCGACGATGCCGACACCGCAATGTTTGGCCACTTCATCGGCGGCCTGCAGAAATATGTCCCCGAAATCATGCCGCTGTTCGCGCCCAACGTGAACTCGTTCCGCCGCATCAGGCCGAACCACAGCGCGCCGGCCAACATCGAATGGTCGCATGACAACCGCTCCTGCGGCCTGCGCGTGCCGGCCGGCGGCCGCGCCGCGCGGCGGGTGGAGAACCGGCTTCCGGGCGCGGATTCCAATCCTTACCTGGCGATCGCCGGCTCGCTGCTTGCCGGCTATCTCGGCGTCGAGCAGAAACTGGCGCGCTCGCCCGAGGCGTCGGGCAATGCCTACAAGATCAAGAGCACGCTGCCGAAGACGATGGAGGAGGCGCTCGATCGTTTCGAGGCTTGCGGCCCGGTGCGGGAACTGCTCGGCGAGGATTTCTTCCAGACTTATCTGCGCGTAAAGAGCGTCGAGCTCGACCTGTTCCAGGGCGTGGTGACGAGCTGGGAACGCGACCACCTTCTGCTGAAGGTGTGATCATGGCTTCCAGTTCAACGGGCTTCAATTCGGGCCTCGATATCGCAAAATCCTATTATGTCGCCACCGCCAATCCGGCGCCGGACCATCCGGCGCTGGTCGGCGACGTCGACACCGACCTGGTTGTCGTCGGCGGCGGCTGCACCGGCCTGTCGGCCGCCCTTCACGCCGCCGAGCGCGGGTTGAAGGTGGTGCTGCTCGAAGGCGGCAAGATCGGTTGGGGGGCGTCGGGCCGCAATGGCGGCCAGATGATCCCCGGCCTGCGCAAGGGCGCCAAGGGCCTGGTCAAGCTCTACGGGCCGGAGCGGGCAAAGGTGCTGTTCGATCTTGCGTTCGAGGCGCGTGGGCTGGTGCTCGACATCATCGAGCGCCATGCCATCGATTGCGATCTCAGGCTGACCGGCCATCTGGTCGGCGCGGTCAACGGTTCCGACCTCAAGGATCTCGAGGAAGAGGTCGAGTGCCTGGCTACGGTGATGAAGTTCCCGCACGCCGAAATCCTGTCGGCGGCGGAAGCCCGAGCCAAGGTCGACACACCCTATCATGGCGCGATGTATGAGCCGCTCGGCGGCCACATGCATCCGCTGAACTACACGCTCGGCCTTGCCCGCGCGGCGATTGCTGCCGGCGTCGTCATCCATGAGAATTCGGTGGCGGTGAAGCTGGAGCGTGAGCCTTCGATCCGGATCTCGACGGCAAAGGGATCGGTGCGTGCAAAACATGTCGTGCTGGCCGGTGACGCTCTGCTCGATGGGCTGGAGCCGCGCGTCAACAGCCGCATCATGCCGGTTGGCAACTACATCGTCGCCACCGAGCCGCTGGAGGGCAAGCGCAATGTCATCCCGGCCAATGTCGCGGTGTCCGACACACGCTTCGTCGTCAACTATTACCGGATGTCGGCGGACGGCCGGCTGCTGTTCGGCGGCGGCGAGCGCTACACGCC
>NZ_RZQA01000621.1:0-3906 GCF_004022915.1 Mesorhizobium sp. M7A.F.Ca.US.006.04.2.1 | reverse complement strand
ACCTTGCACGGCATAGGCACCGGTAAGGGGCACGGCGGCTCCGATGTAGACGGTGTCGCCCGCCGACCCGGCCGGCCAGGTGCCTATCGCGGGCTTGTCGTCGGCCGCAAAAGCCGCAAAGCTGGATAAGGGCAGAACGGCGCTACCGAGAAGACCTGCGCCCGCGTGCAGCATGCTACGGCGGGATATATGGGAAGTATTTTGATCGTCGAGTGGCATCAGCTGTTCCTCCTTAGCGTGGAGCCGTCGGACGACTCTCATTGTTGTTCCGGAAACCGGTTTTTTTCAGCGAGACGCTGAAAATGGCCTATTTGCATGGGCATTCGCAGTGGCGTAGGCCTGCCAGTCAATACAACTTTCGTTTGATGATTCTGTTCATTGATCTGGATTAATAAGCATAGGAAAGTTTCATTGAAGGTCATGAACATGTGGAGCATGGCATGCCGCTGACCGGCCATCCGATCGTGACCCGACTGACACGTGCAATGAAGCTGGAATCGCTAGACATCAAACGTCTTGAGGCAATCTTCGAGCGCGATCTTACCATTCGGAAACGGGAGGAACTCGTCGTTCACGGCTCCGAGTTCCGAAACCTGTGCTTTGTTAAAGACGGCTACGCGATCCGTTACAGGTTGCTGCGCAGCGGCAGGCGGCAAATCCTGAAGCTTATCCTGCCGGGTGATGTCATTGGATTCCCGGTCAGCTTTTTCGATCGATCGACTTGTGCGGTCGTTGCCGTGAGCGAGCTGACCTACGCCGTGTGCTCGTTCGACGCTTACGTTCGTCTCTGCTACGAGCAGCCCCAATTCGGTCTGGTGTTAAGTTGGCTCGCCGCCCAGGAGGCAGCGACTTATGCGGAACACATTGTCAATCTGGGTCGGCGCACTCCGATTGAAAGGCTGGCGCACCTTTTGCTAGAGATCCACGCGCGTCTCCTGGAGGTGGAACGCGCTGACGAAGAAAGTTTCGACTTGCCATTTTCGCAGGAAGTCATGGCGGACGCGCTCGGGCTGAGCGTGCCCCATCTCAATCGCGTCATTCAGCAATTGCGCGCCGAACACCTTATCACCAGCAACGCGCGCTTTATCGAGCTGACCGATCTTGCGGGCCTTCAAAGATTGGCTCAGTACCAGCCCATGACCCTAATCCCCGTCCCGGGGCCGAAACAGCTGGAGTGATCACACAGCCCTATTGCGAGCGGGCATCGAATGCGTTGTCGATTTGGCCTCTATGTCTGTTATCAAGAGCAACTTTATCAATGCTGACTGCCAGCTGCAGTTGCGTCATCCCATCCTTGCTGAGCATGATCGAACGACTTCACCGAGTGGCGAATGACGTTTCTCCGGGGCGAGGAACTTGGCCGTCAGATTGCAACGATGGGTTAGCAGAGCCGCGTTTGGCAGCAGCTTCCCAGCGATGGTCTCGCTGATCAGCGGCATGGCCGAACCGCCGGCGCCGGGCGTGGTGAACTCGTGCAGCTCGACGAAGGCGAAATTGGAGGTGCGGTCGGTGGCGACGAACATGTTCAGCTTGCCCCGCTCGGTGCGCACCTCCGCGACGTCGATATGGAAGTAGCCGATCGAATAGCTCTTGAACTTCTTCTTTGCCGGCTTGCCGCCGGCGCAGCCGCCGCAAACAGCGGCTCGGACCCTCACCACCGCAGCTTCGCTTCGAAGTTGAACCCGGTGCCAAGGTCACTTGAGGACAAAAAAGTCGCACCGGCTTGGAATAGCTTCGCCATCGTCTCAGTATACGGCACATGAATGCGAGCTTCGACGTCACTCCGCATCTGGAGGATCTGTGGCGGTATGGTCGAGTGCTTACGCACAACGACGCAGACGCCGACGACTTGGTGCAGGAGTCGCTTGTCCGCGCTCTTTCCTTGGCTCGCAGTTACGATTCTTCGCGTCCTCTCATGCCCTGGCTGATCACAATCGTGCGAAATACCTTTCTAACCAGTGCGGTGCGTGCGGACGCAGAGAGGCGGCGGATTGCCGCCTTTGCGGAGCAGTCTGACCCACTGTTACTGCCATCGCAGGAGCACAGCACCGAACTCTCCAATGTCAGAAAGGCGCTGAGAGAGTTGCCTACGGAGCAAGCCGAAGTTCTCCATTTGGTCGGCGTCCTCGGCTTCACCTATTCTGACGCCGCAACAGTACTCGGCGTACCGCAGGGAACTGTTATGTCCCGCCTGAGCCGCGCACGAGTTGCCCTGAAGAACAACATGGAAAAACTACGCGATTGCGCGCCTTCCCAGTTAAAAGTTGTAGGAGGCCGTGATGTGGCCAAGTGACCGTATTTCCGAGGACGAGATCAATCGCTTCCTTGACGGCGAACTGACCCAGCCTCAGAGATCCGACCTCCAGGCACGGCTTGCCCTGGAGCCGGAACTGGCGGCGGAAGTTTTTGCCCAGGCACAGCGCATGGAAGCATTGCGCGTCGCTCAACCGCAGCGGCTTTTCCCGCCCCGAGTTAGCGTGGACAAGGCCAAGCAACTGGAAAGTGCGTTTCGACGGCTAAGAATATTCAGTGCGCTCAAACTGCAAACGGCAGCCGCCTTGCTCATTCTGGCGGGTTGGTCGGCCAACTCATTGACACTGCCTCTCCGCCAGGGAGGGCAAACCACCGATGAGAATTTCATTCTTGCCGCGCGTGATGCCTTGCGAGTCGCCCAGCTGAATGCCGGTCCCGAAAGGGGCAGTGAGCCAAAGCAGGACAAAATCGAGCGACTGGTCGGCGCCATGAACATCAGCATGCCCGCTCTTCCAGCGACATGGAGGGTGAAAGATGTTCAGGTGCAGCCCTGGAACGGGCGGCAGAGCCTTGTCGTGACGGCTGACACACCGAGCGTTGGCCAGATCACACTGGTTGCGGTCGCGATGAGCGGCGAAGACGCCGTACCGCCTACTCCCGCTACGGATGGGCGCGTGCCGACCATATACTGGCAATCGGGCGGCACGGCCTACGCCCTGATGGGCCCTGCCGCGCCCGACCGACTTGAAAAAGAGGCTAAGGAAATCGAGGTGGCCACCCGGAGGAGCGTCGCTGCCAAAATACGGGGCTGAGGACCATTGGGCTATCATTAGTCAAAGGAAAGTGAGACTGCATGTCTGCCGAACAAATCCAGAAACATTTCATACGGTTTCTTGGTTCGGATGTCGGTGTATCGTTCAGTAATCCGTTAGATCCCCGCGAAGTCATTCTGTATCGGCCTGACAAATTGTCCGAGACATTTGTGACGTGGGCGTTCGAGGAACTGAAAAAGACCACGCCGGACGTCGCAAGAAAGATTGACCGACTGCTTGTATCATATGAAACCCGACATGGCCGCACTCGTCGCGGGATAAACATCTCCTCAACCAGCAATGTGCCTCAGCAGCGAAATCCTGAGTTATCGCGAGTTGAGGCTTCGGGGCGGGCGGCATGATAAGGCTTCCGCCGCCGACCCTAGGAGCCCTGCGGTATTACCCGTCGACGTGCCCGATTTGCGAAGAAACCGCGCTCGCGGCCGACATTATCTTGCGAACGGTAGAATTCCAGTGCGCCCGCTGCGGCGGATACGAAATCACCGCCGCCGCGCGCTCGGCAATGCGAGCTATGTCCCCGGAGCGCCGCATGCTGTGGCTTTCGCAGGCCCGGCTACAAATGTCCGGCGCTCAAAGAATAGCTCTCATACTCTGTGCGAGTGCAGATTTGATGGGCCGTGAATAATTGCGGTTTTGCGAAACCCCATCGAGTTCGGATGCAGGCGCCCATGAAGGAACGCGCCAACATCACCGTTTGGGGGAGCACAAGAGTGATGCTGTTTGAGCAAGTCCGCCCGCGGGCGTTTCCTGGCGGCCCGGCATTTTCGGCGGAGTTGGTGCCGGACCGATCCGCTATGTTGTTTTCGATGTAATCCATCTC
>NZ_RZQA01000620.1:0-3910 GCF_004022915.1 Mesorhizobium sp. M7A.F.Ca.US.006.04.2.1 | reverse complement strand
CGGCGAGGAGCGGGCAGTGGTCAAGAACGGCGAGATCAGAATAGCCACCGTGATGTCGGTGACGCTGTCGACCGACCACCGCGCCGTGGACGGTGCGCTGGGTGCCGAACTGCTGGTCGCCTTCAAGCGGCTGATCGAAAACCCGATGGGCATGCTGGTTTAGGGAAGCGAGAGGGCGGTGCGGATAGTCTTCACCAGCCTCTTCGCTTTCATCATTTCCGGATTCGCCACCGGACTGGCTCCTCGGAAACGGGCGGTCACAACCCATGGATGGCGGGTGAAGCGTGGGTTGATCGACGCACAGGTGGGCGCATGAAGACGGTTCTTTGTTACGGCGACTCGCTGACCTGGGGCTACAATGCCGAAGGTGGCCGCCATGCGCTGGAAGACCGCTGGCCAAGCGTGCTGCAGGCCGGGCTCGATGGTGGCGTCGAAGTTATCGCCGAAGGCCTCAATGGCCGTACCACCGCCTTCGACGACCACCTGGCCGGTGCTGATCGCAACGGCGCCAGGCTGCTGCCAACGGTGCTGACAACCCATGCGCCGATCGACCTGATTGTCATCATGCTCGGCGCCAACGACATGAAGCCGTGGATCCACGGCAATCCCGTCGCGGCCAAGCAGGGTATCCAGCGGCTGATCGACATCGTGCGCGGTCACGATTATCCGTTCGACTGGCCGGCGCCGCAGATCCTGATTGTTTCGCCGCCTGTCGTCAGTCGCACCGAAAATGCCGAGTTCAAGGAAATGTTTGCCGGCGGCGACGACGCCTCGAAGTTTTTGGCACCGCAATATGCCGCGCTCGCCGATGAGGCCGGCTGCGGCTTCTTCGACGCCGGCAGCGTGGCGCAAACCACACCTCTCGACGGTGTTCATCTTGACGCCGAAAATACGCGAAACATCGGCGAGGCGCTGACACCAGTCGTGCGCGTCATGCTGGAATTGTGAAGGAGAAAACCCGTGGCTGAGAACTATGACGTCATCATCATCGGCTCCGGTCCCGGCGGCTATGTCACCGCGGTGCGTTCCGCGCAGCTCGGCTTCAAGACGGCGATCGTCGAGCGCGAGCATCTCGGCGGCATTTGCCTTAACTGGGGCTGCATCCCGACCAAGGCGCTGCTGCGCTCGGCCGAGATCATGCAGTATTCGGATCACCTGAAGGATTACGGGCTGAAGCTCGACGGCAAGGTCAGCGTGGACACATCGGCCGTCGTTGACCGCTCGCGCAAGGTGTCGCTGCGGCTCAATGGCGGCGTTGCCTTCCTGATGAAGAAGAACAAGGTCGACGTCATCTGGGGCGAGGCCAAGCTTTCGAAGGCGGGCGAGATCGTCGTGTCCAAGACGGCCAAGAAGCCGATGGAGCCACAGCCGCCGGTGCCGAAAGGCGTCAAGGGCGAGGGCACCTATACCGCCAAGCACATCATCCTGGCGACCGGCGCCCGGCCACGCGCGCTGCCCGGCATCGAGCCGGACGGAAAGCTGATCTGGACCTATTTCGAGGCCATGGTGCCGAAGGAGATGCCGAAGTCGTTGCTCGTCATGGGGTCGGGCGCCATCGGCATCGAATTCGCCTCCTTCTACCGCACAATGGGCGCCGAGGTGACGGTGGTCGAATTGCTGCCGGCGGTGATGCCGGTCGAGGACGCCGAAGTCTCGACGTTCGCGCAGAAGCAGTTCGAGAAGCAAGGCATGAAGATCATCCTCGAAGCCAAGGTGACCAAGGTCGAGAAGGGCACGAACTCGGTCACCGCGCATGTCGAGATGAAGGACGGCAAGGTCGAGAAGATCACCGCCGACCGCATGATCTCGGCCGTCGGCGTGCAGGGCAACATCGAGGGCCTCGGACTCGAGGCGCTTGGCGTGAAGACCGAACGCGGCTGCGTCGTCATCGATGGGTACGGCAAGACCAATGTGCCGGGCATCTATGCCATCGGCGATGTCGCCGGCCCGCCGATGCTCGCCCACAAGGCCGAACATGAGGGTGTCGTGTGCATCGAGAAGATCGCTGATTTTCCTGGCGTACATGCCACCGACAAGCTGAAGATTCCGGGCTGCACCTACTGCAATCCGCAGGTCGCCTCGGTTGGCCTGACCGAAGCCAAGGCCAAGGCAGAGGGCTGGGATATCCGGGTCGGGCGCTTCCAGTTCGCCGCCAATGGCAAGGCGATCGCGCTCGGTGAGGATCAGGGCTTCATCAAGACCATCTTCGACAAGAAGACCGGTCAATTGCTCGGTGCCCACATGGTCGGCGCCGAAGTGACCGAACTGATCCAGGGCTTTGTCGTGGCGATGAACCTGGAGACGACCGAGGAAGAGCTGATGCACACCATCTTCCCGCACCCGACGCTGTCGGAGATGATGAAGGAAAGCGTGCTCGACGCCTATGGCCGCGCACTCAACGCGTGATAGATTGAAAGCGCTGCTACAGATGGAACCCGGCGGCAAGGTACATCGTTTGCGGATGCACTTTCATCCATCACACAAGGAGAAGGCATATGCACCTGAATGGCGTCGGCTGGATAGCAGCCATCATCATCGGCGGCCTGGCAGGCTGGTTCGCCGAAATGTTCATGAAGAGCAACACCGGCATCTTGATGAACATCGTTATGGGCATCGTCGGCGCGATCGTACTGAATGCCATTCTGCAGGCTCTCAATTTTGGCCCGTTCGGCGTCGGCTGGATTGCCTATCTGATCACCGGCTTTATCGGTGCCTGCCTGCTGATCTGGGCGGGGCGTCTGGTGCGCCGCTGACATCCCTGGAGAGCTGCCATGCGAAAAAGGCTGTTGCGGCATGCGCCGCAGCGGCCTTTTTCTTTGCGCCGAAAAGTCCTAGATGACGTTATGACAACGAACGCCTGACTGGCGCTCGCCAATGAACCAGGTTTCCCGATGGTCACTGTCCTCGATACGATCGCCAACGCACCGCGCCTGCGGCATCCGGAAAAGGCGCACAAGCCTGATCAGGATGTCCTGCGCAAGCCCGACTGGATACGCGTCAAGGCGCCGATGTCGAAGGGCTATGCCGAAACGCGCGAAATCGTGAAGTCGCACAAGCTGGTGACGGTCTGCGAAGAAGCCGGATGCCCCAACATCGGCGAGTGCTGGGAAAAGAAGCACGCCACCTTCATGATCATGGGCGAGATCTGCACCCGCGCCTGCGCTTTCTGCAACGTCGCCACGGGCATTCCAACCGCTCTTGACCCGGATGAACCGGCCCGCGTCGCGCATGCGGTCAAGCAGATGGGCCTTACCCATGTCGTCATCACCTCGGTCGACCGCGACGATCTCGCCGATGGCGGTGCGCAGCATTTCGCCGAGGTCATCCGCGCCATCCGGGCGGCGACGCCGCTGACGACGATCGAAATCCTGACGCCCGACTTCCTGCGCAAGGACGGCGCGCTGGAGATCGTCGTGGCGGCCAAACCCGACGTCTTCAACCACAATCTCGAAACCGTTCCGTCGAACTATCTGACGGTTCGTCCGGGCGCCCGCTATTTCCATTCGATCCGGCTGTTGCAGCGGGTCAAGGAGCTTGATCCGTCGATCTTCACCAAGTCCGGCATCATGGTGGGACTGGGCGAAGAACGGAATGAAATCCTGCAGTTGATGGACGATCTGCGTTCGGCCAATGTCGACTTCATGACCATAGGCCAGTATCTGCAGCCGTCGAAGAAGCACCACCCGGTGATCCGTTTTGTTACGCCGGAGGAGTTCAAATCCTTTGAGACGATCGGCCGGACCAAGGGTTTCCTGCTGGTGGCGTCCAGCCCGCTGACGCGTTCATCGCATCACGCCGGCGACGATTTCGCCAAGCTGCGTGCGGCACGGGAAGCGATTCTCAAGAAATCAGCTTAATCAGCCGGTTTCATGCCAAAATTCGAAGCCACCCGACGCGTATCCCATACACC
>NZ_RZQA01000061.1:0-13391 GCF_004022915.1 Mesorhizobium sp. M7A.F.Ca.US.006.04.2.1 | reverse complement strand
GGCACAATCGGGCGGCGCCAGTGCGGAAAGAGGGGAGGAAGGAGGGATGAAATTGTCCCGCCTCTCTGGAAGAAGCGTGGCCGGGGCGGCCGCGCGTGAGTGGAGGAGTTCTACCATCATGAAAAAATTGAGTATTTTGAACGCGGCCATATTCGGCCTGATGATGAGCACGCCGGTCGCATTCGCCGACGATATCACCTTTGCGGTGATTGGCCCGATGACCGGACAGCTCGCCACCATCGGCGATCAGTTCAAGCAGGGCGCACAGGCCGCTGCCGATGCGATCAATGCCGCTGGCGGCGTCAACGGCTCGATGATCAAGCTTGATATCGAAGACGACCAGTGCGATCCCAAGCAGGCGGTGTCGGTTGCCAACCGCGTCGTCGCCGATGGCGTCAAGTTCATCGACGGCCATGCCTGCTCGGGTTCGAGCATTCCGGCCTCGGCCGTCTATGCCGAAGCCGGCGCGCTGATGATGAGCCCGGCTTCTTCCAACCCGGTGCTGACCGACGCGGCCGCCAAGGCCGGCTGGCCGACGATCATGCGGCTTTATACGCGCGACGATGCGCAGGGCGCCTTCATCGGCCCATGGATCGCCAAGAAGTTCGCCGGCAAGAATGTCGTCGTCCTGCACGACAAGAGCGCCTACGGACAGGGCGTGGCTGACGCCGTCAGGGCAACGATGAATGCCGGCGGCCTCAAGGAGGTCTATTATGACGGCATCAACGCTGGCGAGAAGGACTATTCGGCTCTCGTCACCAAGCTCAAGGACTTGAAAGCCGACGTCGTCTATTTCGGCGGCTACCATCCTGAAGCTGGCCTGATCCTGCGTCAGTCGGCGGAACAGAACCTGAAGTTCCAGCTGATCATGCCGGACTCCATCGCCTCGCCGGAATTCTGGCAGGTCGCTGGCCCGGCCGGCGAGGGCACCATGTTCGTCTTCCCGTCGGATCCGCAGGCAAAGCCGGAAGCCAAGGCAGCCGTCGAGAAGATCAAGGCCGGCGGTTTCGTGCCGGAGGGCTTCACGCTGTTCTCATACGCCACCATCCAGGCATTCGCCGAAGGCATCAAGCGTGCCGGCAGCGACGATCCGGCCAAGGTTGCCGAGGCGCTGAAGAACGGCACGCCGATCAGCACCGTTGTCGGTAATGTCACCTTCGACGAGAAGGGCGATCTCAAGAATGCCAGCTACGACATCAACCAGTGGCATGACGGAAAATATGCGCCGATCGCGCAGTAATCGCCGGCCCGGCGACTGAATAGCATAGGGAAATGGCCGGGGTCGTCCCCGGCCATTTTCTTGTTTGCCCTGTAGTCTGCCTTTCGAACCGTCAGCTGGCTACAGCGGCCGAAGCGGCTTGTTCCTCGAAGAATCGCACCAGCACTGTCCCGTCGGTCACCTGCGCGCCCTCGGTGGCAATCTCGGCGATCACGCCGTCATGCGGCGCGGCGATGGTATGTTCCATCTTCATCGCCTCCAGGATCAGCAGCGGTTGGCCCTTGATCACGGCATCGCCCTTTCCCACGCGTACCAGCTTGACCAGTCCCGGCATCGGCGCGCGCAGGCTGCCTGAACCCGCCGCTGCCTCGTCGGCCCGTGCCAGCGGGTCCGGCACCGTAAAGGTGTAGCCGACGGCGCCTTCAAACACGGTGATGTGGCCTGGCCAGCGGGCGAGGCGTGGTGTTGAGCGAAAATCATGCGAATTGGTGTCGTCATAGGGCTTGTCCAGCGTCACCTGGAACCGCCCGTCATACCGCACCGAAACTTTCGCCACGATTTCGTCTTCGCCAAACTTCAAACGTGTGCGTCGCGCCACGCTGTGGAAATGCGCATAACCGGCAAGCGACGACCACGGATCGTTGGGTGACGGCGATGCTCCGGCGCCGGAGGCCGCAACGGCCGCGGCAGCGATGGTTTCGCCAGTCGGCGGCGCGACCTCGATCAGCGCCGTCTGGTGCCTGGCGATCAGGCTGGTGTCGACATCGCCTGCGGCGAAATCCGGATCGGCGGCGAGAGCGGCAAGAAAGGCGGTGTTGACGGTCGAGCCGGCGACCTCGGTTCGCGACAGCACTGCACCGAGAGCTTCGAGAGCCGCCTGCCTGTCCGTTGCGTGGACGACCAGCTTGGCAATCATCGGGTCGTAATAGGGCGAGATGGCGTCACCCGCTCGCACGCCAGTCTCGATGCGCATCGTGGCGCCTTGCGGGGCCGCATCCGGAAATTTCAGATGATGCAGCGTACCGGTCGCCGGCAGGAACCCTTTTGCCGCGTCCTCGGCATAGATGCGCGCCTCGAAGGCATGGCCGACGAGCGCGATCTCGCTTTGCGTCTTGGGCAGCTTTTCGCCTGACGCGACCCGCAACTGCCACTCGACCAGGTCGGTGCCGGTGACCATTTCGGTGACCGGGTGCTCGACCTGCAGACGGGTGTTCATCTCCATGAACCAGAAGCGGTCGGCCTTCAGGCCCTGCGAGGCATCGACGATGAACTCGATGGTACCGGCGCCTGAATAATTGATCGCCTTGGCGGCCTTCACCGCCGCCTCCGTCATCGCCTTGCGCAAAGCGGGCGTCATGCCGGGCGCCGGCGATTCCTCGATCACCTTCTGGTGGCGGCGCTGCGCCGAGCAGTCGCGCTCGTAGAGATGCACGACATTGCCCAAATTGTCGCCGAAGACCTGCACTTCGATATGGCGCGGCTTGTCGACATATTTTTCGACCAGCACACGGTCGTCGCCGAACGCGGCTTTCGCCTCGCGCCGTGCGCTGGACAACGCCTCGGAAAACTCATCGGGATGCTCGACCCGGCGCATGCCTTTGCCGCCGCCGCCGGCGCGCGCCTTGATCAGCACTGGATAGCCGATCTCGCGCGCCTTGGAGGCAAGCAGCACGATCTCCTGCGCCTCGCCATGATAGCCCGGCACGACCGGCACGCCGGCCTTGTCCATCAGCCGCTTGGCGGCGTCCTTCAGCCCCATGGCACGGATAGAGGCCGCGGATGGGCCGATGAAAATAAGCCCCGCCGCTGTCACCTGGTCGACGAAATCGGGATTTTCCGACAGGAAGCCGTAGCCGGGATGAATGGCTTGCGCACCCGTTGCCAGGGCCGCCGCGATGATCTTGTCGCCGCGCAGATAGCTTTCGCCGACGGGCGAGGCGCCGATATGCACCGCCTCGTCGGCCATCTCGACATGCAGGGATTTTGCGTCGGCATCCGAATAGATGGCGACGGTACGCACGCCCAGCTTCCGAGCCGTACGGATGACACGGCAAGCGATCTCGCCGCGGTTGGCGATCAGGATCTTGGCGAACATGGAGCCTCCGCATGTAAGGTTCGAAGTCCATGGGAAGCATGGCGCTTGAACACCCCCCTCTGACCGGCAGGACAGAGGGGGGTGCTGTCCCGCGAGCCTTTTAAGCCCTCGGAGTAAACCTCTCCCTTACCAGGGAAGTGCTCTACCTTGCGGTCGGCTGTACCTACTTCGAGGCCGCGATCTCGCAACTGCCGCCGGTCGTGACTTTGTAGTGGCCGCGGGTGGACTGACAGGATTTCATCGCCAACTCTTCGGCCGTCTTTTGAGATGGTGCGTTGAGGTGGCCGCCGCAAACTATGTACGACGACATTATCCGTGCGTAGGGAGTGGTTGCGTACGCTGAATGGCCACCGGCCGCGACATAGGCCTTGTAGGCCTTGGTGCAGGGATCCTTGGGATTTCGCGGCAGGTACGGCGGGAAACGCTTGTCTCCCTCGCTTCCCGCCAGTGAGCCGGCCATGCCCGCGCCGCACGCCGCGATCGTCAGCAATCCGGCAAATATCGCCATGGCTGTTCGCTTGGAATTCGTGGATTTCATTTTGTCTTCCCCAAGGAGAAAAACCGGGCGCTTTCCGGTCTATTTGGACGCGGCGATGCTGCAGGCGCCGGCGACGGTAACCTTGTATTTGCTTTTGCTGGCCTGACAGGATTTCAGTGCCAGTTCCGCCGCCGCCTTTTGTGACGATGCATTCAGCTTCACGCCGCAAACGAAGTACTCGGTCGCCGGAACGATTGGCGTCGCCGCGAAAGCCGAATGGCCTGCGGCTGCGAGATACGCTGCATAGGCCTTCCCGCAGCCCCCGGTGGTTCCTATAGGAATGGTCACCGGGTAGCGCACGTCGCCCTTGCTGCCTGCCAGCGATCCGGCCATGGCAGCGGTGGAGGCCGCCACCATCAGCAAGCCTGCCACTATGGGGGTGGCTGCTCGTTTGCAGGTCCCGGATTTCATTCTGCTTCCCCCATTCGCAAAAAAGTCTCGGCCGGTTGCTTATTTCGATGACGAGATTGCGCAGCCGCCACTCGCGGTCTTGAGCTTCCACCGTGTCAACCCGGCCTGGCAATTGCGCAGCGCCGTCTCTTCCGCCGCCTTCTGGGACGGCGCGTTGAGCTTCGTCCCGCAGATGATGTAGAGGTCGACAACGCGCGAATAAAAGGTTGTGGCGTAGGCCGAATGGCCGCTCGCCGCGACGTAACCCTTGTAGGCAACGTTGCATTCGCCCGAACCCAAGGTCGGCGGAAAACGCACGTCTCCCTTGCGTCCTGCGAGCGATTCCGCCGAGCTGATGCCGGTCGCCGTTAATATTAGAAATGCGGAAAGTATCGAAGCAGCCGTTCCCTGGCAATATTTCAGTTTCATTTCCAGCCCGTCCCCATTGCCCCATGCTGGATAAACAGTAGCGAATATTTTGTCCCCCCGCCAGTTCACTGTTTGAGATTCGAAGCCGCCTATACTGACCAATCGCTTGGTCCATACAGTTCAGCCTTTTCACACGGCAGCAACGGCCTGCCGGTATAGTTCCGCCGTTTGGCTGTCGAAGTTGACCGTCCATTCTCACATCCGAAACACGCCAAAGCGCGTGTCCTCGATTTCGGCGTTGAGCGCGGCCGACAGGCTGAGCGCCAGCACGTCGCGCGTCTTTGCAGGATCGATGATACCGTCGTCCCAGAGGCGTGCGGACGAATAGAGCGGATGGCCCTCATGCTCGTATTTCATCAGGACAGGCTTCTTGAATTTCGCCTCTTCCTCGGCGCTCCATTCTCCGCCCTTGCGCTCGATGCCTTCGCGTTTGACCATGGCAAGCACCGTTGCCGCCTGTTCGCCGCCCATCACCGAGATGCGGGCGTTCGGCCACATCCACAGGAAGCGCGGTGAATAGGCGCGGCCGCACATGCCGTAATTGCCGGCGCCGAACGAACCGCCGATGATGACAGTCACCTTCGGCACCCTGGCGGTGGCAACCGCCATCACCAGCTTGGCGCCATCCTTGGCGATGCCGCCTGCTTCATATTTTCGACCGACCATGAAGCCGGTGATGTTCTGCAGGAAGACCAATGGAATTTTGCGCTGGCAGCACAGTTCGATGAAGTGCGCGCCCTTCAGCGCGCTTTCGGAAAACAGCACGCCGTTGTTGGCGATGATGCCGACCGGCATGCCATGGAGATGGGCAAAGCCGGTGATCAGCGTGGTGCCGTAATTCTGCTTGAACTCGTCGAATTCGGAACCGTCGACGACGCGCGCGATGACCTCGCGCGCGTCATAGGGCTGGCGCAGGTCGGTCGGCACGATGCCATAAAGTTCATCCGCCGGATGAAGCGGCGGAATTGCTCTCCTAGAGTTCAGGCTTACAGTCTTGTTCCGATTCAGGTTCTTGACGATGCGCCGGCAGATGGCGAGGGCATGGTCGTCGTCCAGCGCATAGTGGTCGGCAACACCGGAAAGCCTGGTGTGCACATCCGCACCGCCGAGATCCTCGGCACTGACATCCTCGCCCGTCGCCGCCTTCACCAGCGGCGGGCCGCCGAGGAAGATGGTTGCCTGATTGCCCACCATGATCGTCTCGTCGGACATCGCCGGCACATAGGCGCCGCCCGCCGTGCACGAACCCATGACGCAGGCGATCTGCGGAATGCCTGATGCCGACATGTTGGCCTGGTTGTAGAAGATGCGGCCGAAATGCTCGCGGTCGGGAAACACCTCGTCCTGGTTGGGCAGATTGGCGCCGCCGCTGTCGACGAGATAGATGCAGGGAAGATTGTTCTGCAGTGCGATCTCCTGCGCCCGCAAATGCTTCTTCACGGTCAGCGGATAATAGGTGCCGCCCTTCACGGTGGCGTCGTTGACGACGACCATCACCTCGGTGCCTTCGACGCGGCCGATGCCGGCGATCATGCCGGCCGAAGAGATCTCCTCGCCATACATCGACCATGCCGCGAACTGGCCGATCTCGAGGAAGGGTGAGCCGACATCCAGCAATTGCGCAAGGCGCTCGCGCGGCAGAAGCTTGCCGCGCGAGACATGGCGCTCACGCGCTTCCTCCGAACCGCCGAGCTCGACGGTGGCAGCCTTCTCCGCAATGTCGGCGACCAGCGCCCGCATGCGCTCGGCATTGGCACGGAAGGTTTCGGAGGAGGGGGAGATCTGGGTTTGCAACGTGGCCATACCTACACCCCCTCCGCCATGATCTCGCGGCCGATCAGCCAGCGGCGGATTTCGCTGGTGCCGGCGCCGATCTCGTAGAGCTTGGCGTCGCGCAACAGGCGGCCGGTTGGATAGTCGTTGATGTAGCCGTTGCCGCCAAGCAGCTGAATGGCGTCGAGCGCCATCAGCGTCGCCTTCTCGGCGGCAAACAGCACGCAGCCGGCGGCATCTTTTCGCGTCGTCTGGCCACGATCGCAGGCGGCGGCGACGGCATAGACATAGGCGCGCGCGGCATTCAGCGTCGTGTACATGTCGGCCAGCTTGCCCTGCACCAGTTGGAACTCGCCGATCGCCTGTCCGAACTGCTTGCGCTCATGCACATAGGGGATTGCCACGTCGAGGCACGCCGCCATCAGGCCGATCGGGCCGCCGGCAAGCACCGTGCGCTCATAGTCTAGGCCAGACATCAGCACTTCGACGCCGCGCCCTTCCTCATGCAGCACGTTGTCGAAGGGCACCTCGACATCCCTAAACACCAGCTCGCCGGTGTTGGAGCCGCGCATGCCGAGCTTGTCGAGCTTTTGCGCCACGGAAAATCCGGCAAAAGCCTTCTCGACGATGAAGGCGGTGATGCCGCGCGATTTCTGGTCCGGATCCGTCTTGGCATAGACCACCAGCGTCTCGGCGTCCGGCCCGTTGGTGATCCACATCTTGGTGCCGTTGAGCACGTAGCGGTCATTGCGCTTTTCGGCGCGCAGCTTCAGCGAGACGACGTCCGAGCCGGCGCCGGATTCCGACATCGCCAGCGCGCCGACTCGCTCGCCCGAGCACAGTGGCGGCAGGTATTTTTCCTTCTGCGCCGGCGTCGCCCAGCGGTTGATCTGGTTGACGCAGAGGTTGGAATGGGCACCGTAGGAGAGGCCGACCGAGGCCGAAGCGCGCGAAATCTCCTCGACGGCGATCACATGGGCGAGATAGCCCATGCCGCTGCCGCCGAAGTCGGGGTCGGCGGTGATGCCGAGCAGGCCGAGCGCACCGAGTTCGCCCCACAGATGCACCGGGAATTCATTCGAGCGATCGATGTCGGCGGCGATCGGCGCGATCCGGTCCTGGGCAAAGCGCCGCACCATGTCGCGCAGCGCCTCGATCTCTTCGTCATGCCCGAAGCTGAGCGTGTTGGTGTACATTTTTCTCCTCCCTGCGCATGACCCCGAAAATCGACTTTGATTCGAAAAGGGATCATGCGCGAATCAAAAGGCTGCAGCGTCCTTTGCGCGTCCGAAGGGACGCGCGGCGCTGTAGGCGTCGATCTTCGCGCCGACGAGCCGCATTGTCATTGAAAGATATGTTGTGGTCACTTCGCCGATCGACAGCCGTTCGCCCGGCCGAAACCAGACGATGACGCCGGTCATCATCTGGATCAGCGCCATGGCGGTCAGTCCGGTGTCGTCGATGCTGAAGGCGCCCGTCTCGGCGCCGTCGCGCAGGATGGTGCGCAGCTCCTTCTCGTAGGCAGTGCGCATGCGCAGGATCTGCGTCAGCCTTTCCGGCGACAGGCTGCGCAATTCCATGTTCGACACATGCGTGGCGTGCCGTCGCTCGATGTGGAAAGTGATGTGGTTTTCGACATAGGCCGAAAGCCGCTGCACGGGATCCGCATTAACCGGGCGAGCTGTTTCCCACGCTTCGGTCAAACCTTCCATGTGCTCGCGCATCAGCATGAACAGAAGCTCTTCCTTGGTCGGAAAGTAGCGGTAGAGCGCGGCCGCCTGTACGCCGACCTCGGCTGCGAGCTGTCGCATCGACATCGCCTCGTAGCCAAAACGCGCGATCAGATTGACCGCCGCCTCACGAATGGTCGCTTCGGTCTTTTCGCCATCAGACCCGGCGGTGCGTGCCATGTCAGCTCCTCTGCGGAGCAATAATAAAACGAACGTTTAATTAATTCAAGGCGCTCAATCCAAATCCGCCTTCATGCCACGATCCTGAACCCAACAGAGGCGTTGTCTGCCTCCAACTCCTCGACGTCGACCTTGGAAACCAAAGCCCCGGCCGGCCCTTTCCAGAGGCGCTCGATCATTGTCGAGACCGCCTCATCGAGGCCTGCGATCTCGGCCGTTACGGACCCGTCCGCTTCATTGCAAACCCAGCCCGCAAGACCAAGGCCCGTGGCCTCATCCCGGGCCCAGGCTCTGAAGCCGACGCCTTGCACGTTACCGTAGACGCGTGCGTGCACTTTCCTGCGATGACCAGCCATGAATCTCTCCAAGCCTGTCTCGTTTTGAATCTGGCGCACGACCTGAGGAATGCAACCTGCGCGCGGACGCAATAGCTGGGCCTTCCGGCTTTAGCTGGCCTTCTGGCCTTGAATTTAATTGACTCAGTCCACTAATTTAGGAAAATGGAACTGCTTTATTAGGAGCTGGCCGCAAATGTTGGACGAACGCAACGCATTGGTGGCCGATGTCCGGCGCTTCAATCGCTTCTACACGCGCACTGTCGGCCTTCTCGACGAGACGCTGACACAAAGTGCATTCACTTTGACCGAGGCGCGCGTGCTGTTCGAACTGGGTCACCGCAGCAACCCGGCTTCCGCCGAAATCGCCGGCGAGCGAGGTTTCCTGGTTGGTGCTTTTCGGCTGGAGAATGGCCCGGCGGCCTCCGAAATATCGAGACAGTTGCGTGTCGATGCCGCCTATCTGACGCGGATCCTGCGCAAGTTCGCGGGCCAGGGGCTGACCGAGGCCAGAACGGACCCGGCTGACCGGCGCCGAAGGGTCCTCTCGCTGACCGCAAGGGGCGAGGCAGCGCTTGCCAGGCTGCAGGCGGCGGCCGATCGGGATACGGCGCGGCTGATCGAAAGCGTACCCGACGACAGGTTGCATGAACTGCGCAGCGCCTTGCGCAAGGCGGGGGAATTGCTGGGTGATCCCACCCGTGAAAGCGGTGAGGTGACGTTGCGGCCGCACCGCGTCGGCGATGTCGGCTGGGTCGTGCAGCGCCAGGCCCAACTTTATGCCGAGGAATATGGCTGGACGATCGAGTTCGAGGCCATGCTCGCCGAGATCGGCGCCGATTTCATTCGCAATTTCGTGCCCGGCCGCGATTTCTGCTGGATCGCCGAGCGCGGTGGTCAGCCGGTCGGCGCGGTGTTCCTGGTTCATCAGGATGACAAGGTGGCCAAGCTGAGAATGCTGCATGTCGAGGCGTCGGCGCGCGGCTTCGGCATCGGCAAACGACTGGTGGCGGAATGCGTGAACCAGGCCCGGGCTTGCGGCTACACCAAGCTGGTTCTGTGGACCAACGACATCCTCGTTGCGGCGCGCGCGATCTACGAACGTGCCGGCTTCAGGCTGGTCTCGCAGGAGCACCACCGCAGCTTCGGCAAGGATCTGACCGGCCAGACCTGGGAAATGGATTTGTAGGCGGCTTTTGCTGCCGGTTGCGCGCCAGCGGTATCCTAATTGCCCCGCGCTGCCGCCAAAGCACCGGGAAGTTCCTCGGCAAAAATGTCGAGCTCGTGATCGAGGCCGACGCTGACGCGGATGCAGCGGTCGAGCCGTGGCACCATCGGCTTGCGGATGAAGACGTCGCGTGACAGCAGGGCTTGCAGAAGTTTCAGCGCGAAGGCGCCATCGCCGCAGCAATCGATGGTGACGAAATTGGTCGCCGACGCCAGTGGCTTCAGCCCGTTCGCCTCGGCAATGCCGGCGATGCGTCGGCGGCCGGCCGCGACCCGCGCCACCACGCTTTGCAGATAGTCCTGATCGGCGAGCGCCTCGACGCCGGCGATCTGCGCCATGCGGCTGACGCCGTAATGGTTGCGGATCTTCTCGAAGTCGCGGATCACCTGGGCCTCGGCGATCGCATAGCCGCAGCGTATGCCCGCCAGCCCGTACGCCTTCGAGAAGGTTCGCATGCGGATGACGTTTGGCCTGGAGATATCGATCGGCGGCAGCGCCGAGGCCGGCCCGAGTTCGCCATAGGCCTCGTCGAGCACCAGCATGGTGGTTTCCGGCAGCGCCTCGATGAAGCGGATGATCTCGCTCGCCTCCCACCAACTGCCCATCGGATTGTCGGGGTTGGAGAGATAGACCAGCGGGGCCTTGTCCCTGCGCACCGCCGCCAGCAGGCCATCCAGGCTTTCCCGGTCGTTCTCGTAAGGGACCGTCACCAGTCGTCCGCCGACACCGGCGATGTGGAAGTTGAAGGTCGGATAAGCGCCGAGCGATGTGACCACAGCATCGCCGGGCGCCACATACATGCGTGCCACCAGAGCGAGCAGGCCATCTATGCCTTCGCCGACAACGACGTTCTCTGCTTTTACGCCGTGATGCGCGGCTACCGCCACCTTCAGATCGTGATTGTCGGGATCGCAATACATCCACATGTCGCCGGCGATCTCGGCCATGCGGGCGATGACGCGTGGCGAGGGACCAAAGCTGCTCTCATTGGCGCCGATGCGGGCGCGAAAAGCGCGGCCACGCTCGCGCTCCTGCGCTTCGGGGCCGACAAACGGCACCGTCGAGGGAAGCGCTGCGATGAGCGGCATGAGGGGAGGGCGCTGATGCATGGTGGAAGCTCGCTTGAAAGGGCCTTCTTGCTAGCGCGCCGGATGGGTCGGTGCAAGTTGCCGCTGGGCAGATCCGTAACGCTGGATTCTTTCGGCCGCTTTTGCTAGCGAGACGTGATGAACAACCGTCTGCCGCCTGCTTGGTCAAAGCACATCAAGCCCGGACCCGCGCCGAAAGCGAAGGGGCCGATACTCAAGCCGACAATGAGCCAAGAAAACGCTCAATCGCGAGCGCAGGCCGACGAAGCGCTGCTGAACCAGGCCTATGCCCTTCAGCAGGCCCAGCGGCTCGACGAGGCCCAGGATCTGTGCCTTCGGGTGCTGGCGCGCACGCCAAACCATCCGCTCGCTCTGTATATCCTGGGGACCCTATACCAGCGTTACGATGACGAGATGGCCTTGCGGTATTTCGCGCGGGCGGTCGGCGAGGAACCTAAAAACCCCTACTACCACCTCAGCCTGGGCGAGGCCTATGCGAAGGTCAGCGAATATTCGCCAGCCATCAGGCATATGCTGTATGCTTTGGAACTGCAGCCCGGCCTTATCGAGGTGCTTTGTGCCCTGGGGCACGCCTACACCAAGTTTGACAAACCCGGCATGGCTTTGCCGCTCTACGAGAAGGCGCTCAAGATCAACCGCGATCATCCCAAAGTGCGGGCGGGGCTGGCCAGTGCGCTCAGCGGCCTGGGGCGCATGGATGAGGCCGCCGCCTGTCTGAAAGAAGCAATCGGACGTCGCATCGACGTGCCGACTGCCTACAACGACCTTGTGCAGACGAAAAAATTCACCGAAGAGCCGGAGGAACTCCAATCCATCCTGCGTGAACTCGGCAATCCCAAGCTTGATCCGGACAGTGCTTACAAGCTCCATCACGCTGCCGGCAAGGTGCTGAACGACCTCAAGCGCTACAGTGAGGCATTCGACCATTTCAACAGGGCGAAACGGGCCTCCGGCTACATCTTCGATATCAATCTGTATCGCCGCTGGATCGACTCCCTGATTGAAACCTTCACGCCGGACTTTCTGGCGGCCAGGGCCGGCTATGGAAATCCTTCCGAAGTGCCTGTGTTCGTGGTCGGCATGCCGCGGTCGGGCACAACGCTCACGGAACAGATCTGCGCCAGCCATCCCGATGTTCAAGGGGCAGGCGAGCTTAACAAATTGAGGCGGGTCGCCAATGCAATCGGCCTTAAAACCTCATCGGCTGGCGATTTGAGCCGGCCGGCCATGTCGGTCACGCAAGACCTGTCCAGAACGCTGGCGGAAGAGCATCTGTCCTACCTTAGGGAGTGGGCGCCTGCCGCGCTTCGCGTGGTCGACAAGATGCCGCACAATTTTGAAATGATCGGCCTTATCGGTCTTCTCTTTCCCAACGCGCGCATCATTCATTGCCGCCGTGACGCCATCGACAATTGCGTCTCTTGCTTTGTCCAGACCTTCAACAAAGGACACAGCTACAATACTGATTTGCGGATACTGGGTCTGTACTATCGTGAGTATGACCGACTGATGCGCCATTGGAACGAGGTTTTTCCAGGCCTTATATTCGAAAATCGCTACGAAACGCTGGTCGAGGATCAGGAGGCGCAGTCACGCCGCCTCATAGATTACCTTGGGCTGCCCTGGGATGACGCCTGCCTGCGTTTTTTCGACAGGGATGGTTCGGTCAACACGCCCAGCCGCTGGCAGGTCCGCCAACCGATCTACAAATCGTCCGTCAAGCGCTGGAAGAATTATGAAGGCGAGATCCAGCCACTCATCGATGCTTTGGGCGACTTGGCGGACGCGTAATTCAAACGAGTCTGGCGTGCCTCTCATGCGCGCACGCCTCCTCGATTTTGGTTGGCACTGCTGAGCTGAAGAAGCGCAGGGATGCGCGTGATTCCGCCCCCGATGGTCCCAAACGCAGTCGCTCGGTTGGTCGATTATTTTCTACGGGTCGACCCTCGAAGCGCTTGGTCGCCAACGCGCCGGCCGCAGTGTCCGAAGCTGCCTATGAGGCCAGATCTGGTGGATTCAACTGGTTTTTTTTGGTAGCTAGGGACCATGAACAGCCGCCTGCCGCCCGCTTGGTCCAAACACCTGAAAACTCGGTCCGGACCGCAAATCCCGCAGTCGAAAATCGTGCAGCCCAGGGCGGCCTCTCTGTCGCACGTCCAAGCCGACGACGCACTGCTAAGGCAGGCCTTCAACCTTCAGCAGGCAGATCGGTTGGCGGAGGCAGAGGCGCTATGTCAGCGCGTTTTGGCGCGCAATCCCCGACATCCTCTTGCTTTGTATTTGTTGGGCACCTTTGCGCTCGATCTGGATGACGAGATGGCCATTCGCTGTTTTGAGAGGGCCGTGAGGGAAGCACCTCAAAATC
>NZ_RZQA01000619.1:0-3910 GCF_004022915.1 Mesorhizobium sp. M7A.F.Ca.US.006.04.2.1 | reverse complement strand
GCCGGCCACGATGGCGCCTTCGCAGCCGGGCACCCAGCCGAACACGGCCGCGCCAGCCGAGGCCGGACCTTCGACGGCGATGGAATTGACCTTGCCGCATGACCTGTCGCCATGGGGCATGTTCATGGCGGCCGATATCGTCGTCAAGGCGGTGATGATCGGGCTGGCCTTTGCCTCCCTCGTCACCTGGACGATATGGCTGGCCAAGTCGCTGGAGCTTTTCGGCGGCAAGCTGCGCATCCGTCGCGCCGTGCGGGCGATCGGCAAGGCCGCCACGCTGAAGCAGGCCAGCAGTACCCTCGACCGCAGCGGCGGCCCGGGCGCGCTGCTGGTGCGGGCGGCCGAGGAGGAGACCGCACTCTCAGCCGGCGCCCTCGATCATGTCTCAGGCGATGGCCTCAAGGAACGGGTTACGTCGCGCCTGTCGCGCATCGAGGCGGCGGCGGCGCGGCGCATGTCACGCGGCACCGGCGTGCTGGCGACGATCGGCTCGACCGCGCCCTTCGTCGGCCTGTTCGGCACGGTCTGGGGCATCATGAACGCCTTCATCGGCATCTCGCAGGCGCAGACCACCAATCTCGCCGTGGTCGCGCCGGGCATCGCCGAAGCGCTGCTGGCCACCGCGATGGGCCTGGTCGCGGCCATACCGGCCGTCGTCATCTATAACGTCTTCGCCCGCTCGATAGCCGGCTATCGGCAGATCCTCGCCGATGCCTCGGCAGGGGTCGAACGACTGGTCAGCCGCGACCTCGACTTCCGCACCGTCGCGCCGGCCGCGCCACTGGCAGCGGAGTAGCGCCATGGGAAGCAGAATCCGACAGACCATGGATGACGATCTCGAGGAAAGCCACGAGATCAACGTCACCCCGTTCATCGATGTCATCCTGGTGCTGTTGATTATCTTCATGGTCGCGGCACCGCTGGCCACGGTGGATGTCAATGTCGACCTGCCGGGTTCGACCGCAACGCCCGCGCCGAGGCCCGAGACACCGCTGTTCCTGACGCTGAAGGACGATCTGACGCTGGCGATCGGCAATGACGGCGTGCCACGCCCGGCTTTCGCCGCGACGCTGGACGCCAAGACCAAGGGCGACAAGCAGACGCGCATCTTCCTGCGCGCCGACAAGGCGGTCGCCTATGGCGACCTGATGGAGACGATGAACCTGTTGCGCGGCGCCGGCTATCTGAAGATCGCGCTGGTCGGCCTGGAGACGGCTCCCGCGTCCAATGCCCCCGCGCCCACAGCCACCGGTGCGGCGGCGCCATGACGCAAGCGGTCGCCGTGCCCTCGGTCCAGATGTCGCGCTTCGGCTGGCGCGACCTTGGCTTGTGGGCCGGTGCTGCCGCGCTGGTCCTCGGAGCCCATGTCGCGGTCGCCTATGCAGTGCAGAATCTCACCATGGTCACCGAAGCGGACGGCGGTCCGCCACCGGCCCAGGTGATCGAGATGGCGCCGATGGTGGTGATGCCGGCCGTACAAGAACAGGTCGCCGCGCTGGACGCGGTGACGCCAGATCAGACCGAACCGACACCGACGACCGAGCCGACACCTGAAGAACCGGTCGAAAAGGCGGAGCCGGTTGTCGAGCCGCCGGAAGCGGTCGCGCCCGACGAGGCCGAACCCAACCGGACCGAAACGACTGAAGAGGCCGATCAGCCGCCGCCGGATGAGGTCATCCCGGATGTTGTCGAGGCTGTCACGCCAGACGTCGTCATTCCCTTGCCGCAGCCGAAACCGGTCGAAATTGTCAAAGACAAGAAACCGGTCGAGGCCAAGGCGAAAAAACCTGTCGAGAAGCCCAAGCCGCGGCTTAAGAAGGAGAAGGCGGCTCCGCCGAAGACGGCAACCGTCGCCAGCGCCGACGCACGGCCCGCGGCCAGGACCGCCGCGCCGAAAGCAGCGGAATCGACGTCGCGCTCCGGCGACTCCAGCAAATGGGACTCCCGTCTGGGTGCCTGGATCAAGCGGCACACGCGCTATCCCAGTTCTGCCAAGGCCCGAGGCGTGGAAGGCAGGCCGTATGTCGCCTTCACGGTCGACTCGTCCGGCCGGGTCCTGTCTGCCAGGCTCTCTCGTTCCTCCGGGGATGCGGATCTGGACCGTGCGGCGCTCGCCGTGCTGCAAGGCGCCACGGTGCCGGCACCGCCGCCGGAACTCGGTTCGCGTCTGAGCCGTACAGCGCCGTTCGTGTTCAGCCTGCGCAACTAGGACCGAATTTGGTCTAAGCGGCCTGTCAGTAGGCCAGCGACAGGCTCAGGGCCTCGACCTGTTCGAGATAGAAACGGCATTTCGTGCGCAACAGCCCGAGGCTCGGGTCATCGGCTCCGTTGATTTCGATGGTCTGCATCATGAAGTCGAAATGGGCGTGGAAGGCGTCCACTGTACCCCAGAGACTGTCGGCCTGGCAGCTGTCGGCAATCGCCATCGAGACGAGTTGGCGGGCCTCGATCTGCGCGGCGACAGGCGATGGCGGCCGCCTGACGATCAAGACGTCGAGCCGGCTGAAAATGCTTTCCCTGGCATCGACGCTTCTGATGTTGGCTATCATGTTCATGTGCAGGTCCCCTTGGCATTCCAGACGCGCAATAGGTTCCGGTCTGAAATTGAAAAACTGGTGAGCAGAGCATTTTCAGCGGCGCCAATGAGCGCGTGGCGTTTTGGCGGGCGACATGCATCAAGCTAGCGCGACCGGATGCCGGTCCTGCGGGCAGGATGCAATCAGGGCCGGGATGGCGGTTGCATCGGAGGGATGGCCCCTGATGATGTTGGCGACCTCGGCATCTGCCTGCTCGAACCAGTAGACCATGTCGGCGCGGTGCAGGTCCGTCGCGGCTTTCTTCAGCAGCGGCAGCAGGCTTTGCAATGCGCACAGCGTCTCCCAGCGGTTTGGCCGCGAGGTCGAGCCGGCCACCGCGCATGCTGACGATTGCATCTCGTTAGGCTCTCCGTGGCTGGGCGGCGCGATTGTCTTTTGCCTGCGCCTTGGGGTGCAGCGGGTTGCCGCTGAGCTGCGCGTGCCTGGCTGGCCGTGCGCCGCGAAGAACGTCGAAGGCCTCTGCATAGGCCATGCCCAGCAGATAGGAGATCATCGGAAAACGGCTTGCTTCGGCCATTTGCACGAGCTCATTGGTCATCGACGAAATATATTGAAGACTATCGATTTCCGACTGGCGTAAGGATTGATTTGGCACGTGCTGCTCCTGTCTCTGGTTATACCCTGGGAACGCGTTACTGGCCGAATACACATTGTTGGTCGACTAATTGATGGATTGGCCCGCGGTGGAGGGATCTCTTTCCGGGGTCGAGAGGGTCAAGGCATAGATCGGTGCGTCGGTGAGGCTGTCGAGACCAAGCAGCCGCTTGATCGCGGAATGACTGAGCGCGGCTGTCGGGCAGGCCGACAGGCCATGATTGGTCGCCGCCAGCATGATGTTCTGGCCGATATGGCCGGCCTCGATCAGCACGACACGATAGGCGTTGGCGTCCTCATATTTCCACATCGTGCGGTCGAGCCTGGCGCAAAGCAGGATCAGGCACGGCATGGCGTCAGCCCACTCCTGTCCGCCGACCAGTTCGGAGATCTTCGGCAGATGGTTCGCGGAAATCCTGCCAAGGTCGTGGTCGGCGGCGGAATAGTGATAGACACCGGGTTCGAGGCCATCGACGCCGAGCGCGACCACATAGGCCTCATAGGGATTTCGCGCGCCGCCGGAAGGGGTCATGCCAAGCGGCAGGGTGCCGACGCAATTGGCGGTCTCACCGATGATGCCGAGCCCTGCGAACAGGCAATCGGAAAGCTGTTTGGCCGTGATGGTGGGCTGAGCCGCCGTGCGGTTGGTGCGGCGCCGCGCCATCAAGCCAAGAAGTTCGTTGTCTTCCAGTGCATTCGGCAGCTGGATGGCGCTGCGC
>NZ_RZQA01000618.1:0-3912 GCF_004022915.1 Mesorhizobium sp. M7A.F.Ca.US.006.04.2.1 | reverse complement strand
CGCCAGCGCCACGCCCAATCCCGAAATGGCAAGGTCGAGTGCCGCGCGCGACGAGTTGGCCGAGAGCCCGCGCTGCGCTGCCCGGCCGGGTTCGATGCCGGCCGCCTCGAACCAGTTGTGCCACGACGGAAAGGACGCACCGGTCGGTCCCCAGCCGGTATGGATAAGCGGCAGGCTGGCGAGGCCTTCGGGTTTGATCGTGTCGGCCAGCCCGGGTGCACACACGGGATAGACCGCGTCCTGGACGATATCCTCGGTCGGGTGCTCGCGATAATGCGGCCCATAAGTGAGCCTGATGTCGATCAACTCACGGTCGAACGGCACCGGGTCATCCTCGCCTCTGAGCGATATGTCGACGGCGCCATGGCTTGAGACAAAACCAGTGAGACGCTGCGAAAGCCAACCCATGGCCATGGATGGCGGCACCGACACCACGAGGCGCGGGCGGAACGCATCGCCGCCCAGCTGGCGCGCGACGCTGCCGATCTCCTGGAAGGCCATGGTCAGCCTGGGCAGCATCTCGACGCCGGCCTCGGTGAGGACGGCGCGCCGGTTGACGCGATGGAACAGCTTGCGGTCCATCTGCTCCTCGACGGTGCGGATGAGCTGGCTGACGGCGGCGGCGGATACAGAAAGCTCTTCCGCCGCCCCCGCAAAGCTGCCTGTACGGGCCGCAGCCTCGAAAGCCTGAAGTCCTTTGAGAGAGGGAAGTACGGCCATGATCACCGAATAGATAAGTTCAGCTTATCTAAATCGCAGAAATCGTCATTTTTGGAAAGGTTTTTCATGCGCTACAGTGGATTCTATCAAATCCCAGCCTGGATCGAAGCCCGTGGATCATCGAGACGTAATTTCATCGTTGACGCAGGAGGAGCGCAACCGGCTGACCGCCAAGTCTGATGCCGCGGGCCTCGTTCAGCTTGCCGCTCATTGGGGTGCGATCGTGATCCTCGGATCGCTGATCGCCGCCAAAGTGCCGTTCTGGCCGCTGCTGATGCTGCCGCAAGGTCTCCTCATCGTGTTCCTGTTCACGCTGCTGCACGAGACGGTTCATCGCACGGCCTTTGAGGCGCAGCGGCTGAACGATGTCGTGGCGCGGGTGTGCAGCCTGGCGATCGTGCTGCCGGCGGACTGGTTCCGCTACTTCCACTTTGCCCACCATCGATACACGCAAGATCCCGACAATGACCCGGAACTGGCGTTCCCCAAGCCGGAGACATGGCGGCAATACCTCGTCCACATATCCGGCATCCCGTTATGGTGGGGCCACATCAAGACGCTTTATGCCAACGCCGCGGATCGTGGTCGCGAAAGCTACGTTCCGCCAAAGGGCTATGACAAGGTGCGCATCGAGGCACGCGCCATGATTGCCTTTTATGCCGTGCTCCTTCTGCTGGCCGTCTATTTCCGGCTCTCGGTGCTTGTCTATGTCTGGATTTTGCCCGCTCTGTTGGGGCAGCCGTTTCTGCGCCTCTATCTCTTGGCCGAGCACGGTCGTTGTCCGTTCGTCGCCAACATGCTGGAGAACACCAGGACCACATTGACCAACTGGCTGGTCCGCAAGCTGGCGTGGAACATGCCGTTCCATGCCGAGCATCATGCCTATCCCGGCGTGCCGTTTCATCAACTGCCGCGGTTTCATGCGCTGATCGAGCGGCATCTCAAGGTGGTCGAGCCCGGGTATGTCAGCTTCCACGAAAAGTACATCGAGACGCTGCATTGACGATGGCCGGCCTAGCCGGTCTGGCTGTGCGGCGCTCGGGATCTCAACAGGCGCTGGATCTCGGCCGCCTTTGACGGCGCGCCGATCAGAAAGCCCTGCGCCTCGGTGCAGCCATTGCTGCGCAGGATGTCGAGTTGCACCTCGGTCTCGACCCCCTCGGCGGTGACAGTGATGCCAAGCTCGGCACCCAGCCCGATGACGGTGCGAACGATCGCCGCGGTGTCGCGATTGCCGAGGTCGTGGATGAACGAACGGTCGATCTTGATCTTGTCGACAGGAAAACGCCTGAGGTAGCCGAGCGACGAATAGCCGGTGCCGAAATCGTCCAGCGCGATGCGGATGCCGAGTTCGCGCAACTGCCGCAGCGTCCTTAGCACCACCTCGCTTTCGTCCATCAGCACGGTTTCGGTGATCTCCAGTTCCAACCGACCGGCTGGCACGCCGGAGAAAGCCAGCGCCGAGATGACGCTGCGGGCGAAGCTGCCGCTTTTAAGTTGCACGGCCGAGACATTGACCGCCACGCGCAGGCCGGCGGGCCAGCGTGCCGCCGCCGTGCAGGCTTTCCTCAGCGCCCATTCTCCAAGCGGCACGATCAATCCGGTTTCTTCGGCGACCGGAATGAAGCTGTCCGGCGCCACCATGCCACGTTCTGGGGAATGCCAGCGCATCAAGGCTTCCGCGCCGACGATCTCGCCGGAGGCGATGTTCATGATGGGTTGGAAATCGAGGTCGAATTCCTGGCGCGACAGTGCGGTCCCGAGGTCGACCTCCAACGCACGCCGTGCCTGTACCATTGCGTCCATTCCGGGTTCGAAGAACCGATACAGATTGCGGCCTTCGCTCTTCGCCCGGTAAAGCGCTGTATCGGCGTTCCTCAGCAGCGTGTCGGCATCTCCGCCGTCGTCGGGGAAAACCGCGATGCCCAGGCTGATGCCGATATGCATCTCGCGGCTCTTGTCACGGAACGGTTTTCCGATTGTCTCGACGATGCGCTTCGCGAGTTTTTCAGCACTGGCAATGCCCTTGAAATTGACCTGGATGATGACGAACTCGTCGCCGCCGAAGCGGGCAACGACGTCGTTTTCATTATGCAGGCAGCGCTGCAGCCGCTCGGCCACGCTCTTCAGCAGCCAGTCGCCGGCCGGATGTCCCCAGGTGTCGTTGACTGCCTTGAAGCGATCGAGATCGAGCGAGAAGATCGCCAGCGGCGTGGCCGCCGTGTCCTCCAGCGCAAGGTCGAGCCGTTCGCGAAACATCGAGCGGTTGGGCAATCCCGTCAGCGTGTCGTGATGCGCAAGATGGGTCATGCGCTCTTCGGTGCGGCGACGTTCGGTGACGTCGTCGAAGGTCACCACCCAGCCGCCGCCATCCATCGGCCGACGTGTGACCAAAACCGTCCTGCCGTCGGTAAGATGCCGATAGGCCGAATGCATTTTTGCCGCCGCCAGACAGGCTTCGGTCTTGGCGACTTCGCTGTCGACATCGATCTTCGTATAGATGCCGAGTTCCAGCAATCGTTCGAGCGCGTCGCGGTGCGTCGTTCCAAGCGGAAAGTCCGCCGGGGTGACCTTGTAGAGCTCCAGAAAACGCCGGTTGCGCACGATCATCTTGCCGTCGGCGTCATACATCAGCAAGCCTTGCGACATGTTGGCGAGCGCTGCGTCGAAGCGGCGGTGCTGCTCCTTGAGATCCTCTTGCGCGCGGCGCTGCTCGGTGATGTCTTCATAGATCGAAACCCAGCCGCCCAGAGCCAGAGGGCGGTGCGAGATGCTGACGATGCGGCCGTCCGACAGTGTTTCTTCGTAGGTCGAGGGCTTTGCCTGATCGATATAGGGCTTGCGGATGGCGTAGAGTTCGTCGGCGGTTTGCGAGGCGACGCCGATATCGACGCTGTGGCGCAGAATGTCGAGGAACCGGATGCCGGGCCTTATCACCCTGGCGTCGAGGCAAAAGATGTGTAGGTAGTTGCCGTTGCAGATGATCATCCGCTCGTCGGCGTCGAACATGCACAGGCCGTGCGACATGTTCTCGACCGCAGCCGAAAAGCGTTGGTTCTGCTCCCGCAGTTCGTCTTCCATGTGGCGGGAGCGGTCCATGCCTTCGGCCTCCCGTTTCGGGACGGCCGAACCATCCTTGGCATCAGCGACGGGCATGAGCGCGCCTGCGGACCGTGATCGAACAAGCTACTG
>NZ_RZQA01000617.1:0-3913 GCF_004022915.1 Mesorhizobium sp. M7A.F.Ca.US.006.04.2.1 | reverse complement strand
TTGCTGCCGACACCATCAAGATCGGCTATCCGGCAAACCTGACCGGCATCCAGGCCTCGCTCGACGGTCCGATGCTGAATGGCGCCAAGCTGGCAGCGAGCGAAATCAACGCCGCCGGCGGCGTGCTCGGCCAGCAGATAGAACTGGTGATCTACGACTCCAAGAGCGATTCGACGACGATCTCGACCGTCGCCAGCCAGTTGATCGACAGCGACAAGGTCGTCGGCATCATCGGCTTCGCCGATTCCGACTCGGTGCTGGCCATCGGACCGCAGGTCCAGACGGCGCAGATACCGTTCATAACGCCAGGCGCGACCTCGCCGAAATTGCCGAGCCAGCTCGGCAACGAGATCTTCCTCGCCGCCTTCGGCGACAACGTTCAGGCTGCGGTTGGCGCGGAGTTTGCGCTGAACAAGCTGAACGGCAAAACCGCCTACCTGCTGACCGACATCGGCACTGAATACACAACGCTGCTGTCGGACTACTTCGTCACCGCCTACGAGCATGGCGGGGGCAAGATTTTGGAGCGCGACACCTACAAGATCGGCGACAAGACCTTTACCGCGCAGATCGCCAAACTGAAGGCGCTGTCGCCGCAGCCAGACTTCGTCTATGCCTCGTCGAATGCCGAGGAAATCGGCCTGATCTTGAAGCAGATGCGCCAGGCCGGCATCAACCTGCCGGTGGTCGGCGGCGACGGCTACGACACGCCCTTGCTGATCCAGGTCGGCGGCGACGCGGCCAAGGACACCTACTTCACTACACACGCCTACATCGGTGAGGGCGCCACCCCGAAGGTGCAGGCCTTCATCGACGCCTACACCAAGTCGGTCGGCAATGCCCCGGAGAACGCGTTCGCTGCGCTCGGCTACGACTCGGTCAAGCTGATGGCCGACGCGATCAAGCGTGCCGGTGCGCCGGATCCGGCCAAGATCCGTGACGCGCTGGCCGCTACGTCCGGGCTCGACGGCGTGACCGGCACGATCACCTACCGCCCGGGCATTTCGGTGCCGGACAAGTCGGTCTCGGTCATTGGTGTCAAGGACGGCAAGCTTGTCCTGGCAAGTGAAGCGGCACCGACCTTCGTCGCGGAGCCGTGATCTTGTCCACTCCGGGCTCGCTTTGGGACATCTACAGGTCGCGGCTCTCCGCCGCGACCTTCACCGACCTGACGCATGCGTTTCATCCGGGTCAGCCGCATTTCCCGGCCTTCCCGGACGAGGAGCGCAGTGCGTTGCTCGATTTTTCGAAGGGCGATGCCTTCCAGGTCCACCACTACGCCTTCGTCGGACAGTGGGGCACCCATGTCGATCCGCCGGTGCACTTCATCGACGGCGGCCGCTCGATCGACCAACTGCCGGTGGCGGAGATGCTTCTGCCGCTGGTCATCCTCGACATCAGCGACAGGGTCGCCGCCGATCCCGACGCGACGCCGACGCTCGACGATATTTCGGCCTGGGAGACGCGGAACGGCCGTATCCCGGAAAAGTGTTTTGTCGCACTTCGCACCGGCTGGTGTCCGCGCTGGCCGGACCCCGTGGCATTTCGGAACAAGTCGGCCGACGGTATCTCGCATGCGCCGGGTTGGTCGAAGCCGGTGCTGGAGGAACTTTTGGAACGCCGCGGTGTCGCTGCGATCGGGCACGAGGGCATGGACACTGATCCCGGCCGTGCCACTTCCGCAGGTGACGCAAGCCTGGAATACTATGTGCTGTCGCGCGACTGCTGGCAGATCGAGCTCTTGGCCAATCTCGACAAAGTGCCCGAAGCCGGCGCGTTGATAATGGCAAGCTGGCCAAAGCCAAAGGCCGGATCTGGCTTCCCGGCTCGCGCTGTCGCCATCCATGAAGCGGCCGGCTGAACGCGTGAAGCCGCTGCTGGCGGCGGTCGAGGGGCCGCCGCACAACGATCATCAGACACGGAATTCAGACATGGATATAGATACGGTCCGCGATGCTTTTCCGGCGATGGCGAGAGGTGCCGGGCCGAAGAAGCGGATTTTCTTCGACAATCCCGCGGGAACCCAGATGGCGAGCCGTTCGATCGAGCGTATGACGCGTGCCATGATCGAAACCAACGCCAATCTTGGTGGCTATTTCGAAACCTCACTCGCGGCCCAGGCGATGGTCGACGACGCGCATCAGGCGATGGCCGATTTCTTCAATGCCGCCGACCGGCGTGAGGTGGTGTTCGGCCAGAACATGACGACTCTGACTTTCGCCGTCTCGCGCGCCATCGGCCGCGATCTGAACGCCGGCGACGCCATCGTGCTGACGCGCATGGATCATGACGCCAACGTCGCACCCTGGCTGATGCTGGCGGAGGATCGGGGGCTTGAAGTACGCTGGATCGACCTCGATCCAAAAACCTTCGAACTCGACCTGTCGACGCTGGAGGCGACTATCGACGAGGACGTCAAGCTGGTCGCCGTCGGATATGCCAGCAACGTTACCGGCACGATCAACGACGTGAAGCGGATCGCGCAGCGCGCCCGCGCGATCGGGGCGCTGAGCTATATCGACGCGGTGCAGTTCGCGCCGCATGGGGTGATCGACGTCCAGGAGATCGGCTGTGATTTCCTGGTTTGCTCGGCCTACAAATTTTTTGGACCGCATCACGGGGTGTTGTGGGGCCGTTTCGATCTGCTGCAGGCGCTGACCGCCTATAAGGTGCGCGCGGCTTCCAATACGCCACCTGGAAAATTCGAGACGGGAACGACAAGCCGCGAGGCGCTTGCCGGGGTGCTTGGCGCCGTCGAGCACTATGCCTGGCTCGGACAGTCCTTCGGCAACGTCCACCCGCAGGCGACGCGGCGGGAGCGCATCGTCGCCGGCATTGAAGTCGCCGACCGTTATGAGCGTGTCCTGACAGCACGGCTGATTGCCGGATTGTCTAGAATTGATGGCGTCTTGATCCAGGGCATATCCGATGTGGCGGCGCTGGCGCGCCGTGTGCCTACCGTGTCGATCACCGTTGACGGAACCGATCCCGCCGATATCGCCAAGGCGATGGCAGAGGAAGGCATCTATCTCTGGCACGGTCACAATTACGGTTTGGAGCCAATCAAGCGGCTGGGGCTTGCGGACCGCAACGGTGTCGTCCGCATCGGGCTGGCTCATTACAACACCGAGGCGGAAGTCGATTTCCTGCTGGCGAAGCTGGCGGACTGGATGAAGACGCGGACCTGACATGCGCGACAGAAACGGAACCCCGAGGATCGGCGTCAAGCTGCGCCATGCCAGACAGGTGCTTGGCCTCAGCCTGGAAGAGCTCGGCGCCCGCATCGGGCTGACAGAGGGTTATCTCTCGAAGATCGAAAACGACCGCGCTACACCGTCCATGGCGGCTCTGCATCGGCTGGTGCAGGCGCTGGGCATCAACATGAACGCGATGTTCGGCACGCTGCAGCACAATGCCTCGGAAGTGTTCGTTTTGCGGCAGAACGAGCGTCCGCACATGGAGACGGGACATCGGCGTTCGGGCAACCATGTCGTGCTCGAGCAATTGGTGCCGTCCGGTCCGGAATATCTGCTGCAGATCAACGTTCATGTGATCGAGGCCGGCGGCGGCAGCCCCGAGTTGATCAGCCACAAGGGACAAGAGTTCGGCTACGTGCTCGAAGGTTCCGTCGAATTGCTGGTCGAGGCGAACGTGGTGGCGCTCGAGGCAGGCGACGCGTTCTATTTCAACTCCGAACTCGGCCACGGCTACCGCAATATCGGTTCGACCACGGTCCGCATCCTCTGGGTCAACACGCCGCCGACATTCTGACCGCCTCCAGCGCGGCGCCGGATTTTGAGGGAGTTCTGCAGGCGTTGTTCAATGAGCCAACGTCCACAGGACAACAGCCGCCGAGCCCAATTGAGCTGTTTCAATGCCCGAACGCGAGCGGCGGCGCCAGTCGGTCGCGCCG
>NZ_RZQA01000616.1:0-3914 GCF_004022915.1 Mesorhizobium sp. M7A.F.Ca.US.006.04.2.1 | reverse complement strand
GCAGCCAGCGGTGCGGTTCGAATAACGCCAGCCGTGATACTGGCATTTCAGTTCGCGCCCGTCATTGATGCCGATCGACAGCCTGACGCCGCGATGCAGGCAGCGGTTCTCCCAGATGTTGACGTAACCGTCATCGGCCCGCCACACGGCGAATTCCCGGCCGAGCAACTGGCCGTGGAAAACGTGGCGAAACGGCAAATCATGGGCAGCGGCGATCGGATGCCACCGGCTTCTGGCTTCTTCCAACATCAATCGTCTCCAAAATGTCTGTCAGGCTGCAGCCGGGATGACCCCGTAGGTCACGCCCTTCTGGCTGAGCCAGCGCCGGTAGGCGATGGCCGACTTGTCAGCGCGGATCGGCGTCTCGGCGCGCGGATCGAGCGGCAGGCGCTTCGGCACCTGGTTTTCCAGGATCGGCTTGTCCTGGCCGAAGATCGTCTGCTGGAAACGCTTGATCACCTTGTCTTCATTGTCTTCGTCGAGCACGCAAAGCAGCATGTGGGCGCGCACATGCTCCTGGTCGACCGGCTGCAGGAAGACGGCGATGACATCGCGCCGGGTCTCGTCGACCGGGCTCGATTTATAGAGCACCGAGCAATAGGGATGCGGCACGCGATAGACGTAGTCGACGTCGGCGCCGCCATCGGACGCCGTCGACGCCATCGGCTGGAAGAAGCGGCAGCGCGTGGCCAGGATCTCGTCACGATCGACGGAGATCTCGACGTCGTATTCCTTGACTTCGGTATGCGGCTCGACGCCGAGTATGTCGGTATGCACATAGGGGAAGTGGCCCATGTCGAGAAAGTTCTCGATGGCGCGCGGCGCCGAGACGTTGACGCCGAACGTTGCCGCATTGAGCTTACGGCGGTCCGGCTCTTGATATTCGGGGATCGGGAACAGCTCGGCCGGCGGCGACCCGAGCGAAGTCCAGACATAGCCATAGGCGCTTATTGCAGGCAGCCTGTCGGCGGGTGGAATATGGTCAGCCCTTTGCACATCGGGACGCGAGCGCCAGACGACGGGCTCGCCATCCGCGTCCACCGCAAAGCTGAGGCGCTCCTCGAGCAGAACGGTCTCCTGGACGGCGCCGGGAGCAGCTTCCGCGATGGCGCCCACGGGATGCCAGAGATTGAGGATCACGGGATCAGCGCATTTCGTCATCATGTTATCCCTTCAAATACCCTCGGACGTCATCAGATCTGTGCCGGTATCGCACCATAGGTGACCGCCCTGTCACGCAGCCAGCGCCGATAGGAAACCGAGACGGCATCGGCGCGGATCGGGGTCTCGGCGCGCGGATCGAGCGGCAGGCGCTTGGGGACCTGGTTTTCCAGGATCGGCTTGTCCTGCGCGAAGATCAATTGCATGAAACTGCGCACCGTCGCCGCGTCCATGCCCTCCTTGAGGTAGCAGAGATAGGGATGCGCGACGCAGTTCTCCTCGTCGACCGGCTGCACGAACAGCGTGATGACATCCAGCCTCCCCTTCTGGATCGGATTGCTCTTGTAGAGCGCCACCGTATAGGGCCGGATCACCTTGTAGATGTACTCGACGACGAACCCTTCCTTCGCGGTCGGCGACGCGATGGGCTGGTAGAATTTGCATTCGGTCGCCAGCACCTCGTCCTGGGGCGTGATTTCCACCTTGTAAGGCACGACCTCGGTATGCGGCTCCTCGCCGAGCCAGCCGGTGTGGATGAAGGGGAAATGCCCCATGTCGAGAAAATTCTCGACGGCGCGAAGGCCCGACACCTTGACCGCGATCGAGCCGCCGCTGACCAGATGTCGATCCGCCTCGTTGGCCTCGGGGATGTAGATGATGTCGCGCCAGGGTTTGTCCAGACAGGTCCAGACGAAGCCATAGCGCTCGGCGCTCTTCAACACGTCGCCGGTATCGTTGCGAACGACTTCGATCTTGTCTGAATGTTTGCGAACGACGAGATCGACCCCAAGCAGACGGGTCGAAAAGGGCACATCCTGGCTGAGCGATTCCTGGTCAGCGACGATATGCCAGTCGTTCAGAAGCTCGCGGTCGACGCAACGGGTTGCCATCGGCATCCCTCCCAACTCGGCTAGCCCTTCACCACGAACCTAGCCTGACGTTTCGCAATGACGAAATCACAAGATTGGATACCAATCAATGATTTTTTGTCAGCCAAAATCATTTTTTGTGTTGACAGACTATGATGATTGAATTCCGATATGGAAAACCTGAACCTGGGATATGGCACATCCCGAAGCGTCATGTCTTCATCATGGAAAGCCTGCTGATCATGTCGTCGCAAAGGCGGAGAACCGTGCCTTGAGCAGCCGCTCCCAGACGATCGCGGACACGCTGACCCGCGCCATCATCGACCATCGGCTGGTGCCCGGCTGCAAGCTCGGCGAGCGCGAGCTTGCCGAGATATTCGATGTCAGCCGCATCGTGGTGCGTCAGGCCCTGATACGGCTCGCCGATGACGGGCTGGCGCAGATCGAGCGCAACCGCGGCGCCTTCGTCGCCAGGCCAAGCATGCAGGAGGCAATGGAGATTTACGACGCGCTGACCCTTGTCGAACAGGGGGTGGCGGCCCAGCTCAGCGATCGCCTTGGCCCCGCCGGATGGGCCGAGCTGCGCCAGCATGTCGAACGCCAGCGCCAGGCAGTCGCCGCCGGCAACGATGCGCTGGCCGACGTGCTCGGCCAGGAATTCCACACGGTGTTCGTGCGCCTTAGCCGCAACAAGGTGATGCAGGAAATCCATGCCCAGCTGGTGCGCCGCACGACGTTGCTGCGCTCGCTCATTTCAGCCGATTTCGACTATTGCAATCTGCTCGACGATCATTCGAGGGTCGTCGACCTTCTGGAAAAGGGCCGCCTGAAACAGGCCATGGACCTGATCGACACGCATCACCGCACCGTGGTGCGCGGCTACATCATGGATCGCGAGGTGTTTCCGGAGATGACGCCTGCCGAAGCGCTCGCACCCTATCTCGACGGCAAGGCCGACGGAGCGACGATATCGGCTGGATTGAGGCAGGCAAAACCATCCGGGAATGGCGACGGCGCGGCGCACGCGCACGTCCATCTCCCTAACAAAGACCGGGCATCGACAAGCCGGGCATCAACCAAAAAAACCAACAGAGGGTTACCGACATGAACGACCTGACAAGACGCGGATTCCTGAAATACAGCGGTGCGCTGGGTGCTGCGCTCGGTGCCGGAGGGCTGAGCACGGTCGCCAAGGCTCAAGAGGTGCTCAAGATCGGCGTCGTCTACGTCTCGCCGATCGCCGAAATCGGCTGGACCAAGCAGCACAGCCTTGGCGTCGAGGCGATCAAAGCCGCGTTCGGCGACAAGGCCGAACTCACCGTCATCGACAACATCTTCATGCCGCAGGATGCGGAGCGCATTTTCCGCGAGCTGGCCAGCGCCGGCAACAAACTGATCTTCGGCACCAGCTTTTCGCACGGAACGCCCATGCAGAAAGTGGCGCCGCGGTTCCCCAAGGTGGCTTTCGAACATTGCTCCGGCATCGTCCACCTTGCCAATCTGGGTACCTTTGAAGCCAAATATTACGAGGGCACTTTCGTCGCCGGCGCGGCCGGCGGCTACATGTCGAAATCGGGCAAGATTGGTTTCATCGGCGGCTTTCCGATTCCGGATATCGTCGGCCCGGCCAACGCGCTGCTGCTCGGTGCGCAAAGCGTCAATCCGAACGCCACCTGCAACGCCATCTTCCTCAATTCCTGGTTCGATCCGGGCAAGGAGAAGGAGGCCGCCAAGACGCTGCTTTCGCAAGGCTGCGATGTCATCTGCTCGATGACCGACACGGCGACGGGCGTCCAGGTCGCGGGTGAAGGCGGCGCCTGGTCGATCGGCTACGCCAGCGACATGGCCAAGTTCGCTTCGGGCAAACAGCTGACGTCCTTTGTC
>NZ_RZQA01000615.1:0-3918 GCF_004022915.1 Mesorhizobium sp. M7A.F.Ca.US.006.04.2.1 | reverse complement strand
GTCGCTGCCGGCGGGAGCGACGATGCGCTCGGCCACCTCGCGCTGGAACATCAAAGTCATCGAGGTGTAGAAAGGCGGCCAGTCGCTGACGGTCAACCAGCGCACCAGCAGCTCCGTGCCGATGTTGTAGGGCAGGTTGGCCACGATCTTGACCGGGCCGCCATTGCCGGTCGCTCGACTGGCAAGGCCCGTGAAATCCGTCTTCAGCGCATCGCCCGAAACAACCTCCAGCCGGCCGGGATAGTGGTCGGACACTTCGGCAAGAGCAGCCAGGCAACGTTCGTCGCGCTCTATGGCGATCACCTGGCGCGCTCCGTTGGCAAGCAAGGCGCGGGTCAGCCCGCCGGGACCGGGGCCGACCTCGATGACGGTTGCATCGGACAAGTCGCCGGCGGTGCGGGCGATCTTGCCGGTGAGGTTGAGGTCGAGCAGGAAATTCTGGCCGAGCGCCTTCTTCGCCTGCAGCCCATGCCGCTCGATCACCTCGCGCAGCGGCGGCAGCCCGTCGATGCTCATGCCCGAGATCTCATACGGCAACCGCCTTGGTGTTCGTGTCGGCCAGCCGCCGGGCAAGCTTCAGCGCCGCTATCAGGCTGTCGGGCCGCGCCACACCCTTGCCGGCGATGTCGAAGGCCGTGCCGTGGTCGGGCGAGGTGCGGATGAAGGGCAGGCCGAGCGTGACATTGACCGCCTCGTCGAAAGCCAGCGCCTTGGCCGGGATAAGCGCCTGGTCGTGATACATGCAAAGGGCCGCGTCGTAACCAGCCCGCGCCCGGACATGGAACAACGTGTCGGCCGGCAAAGGGCCGAAAGCGTCGATGCCTTCGGCGCGCAGGATGTCGACCGCCGGGCGCACGATCCGCTCGTCTTCGAGGCCCATGGCGCCGCCTTCGCCGGCATGTGGATTGAGCCCGGCAATCGCCAGCCGTGGCCTGGCGATGCCGAAGCGGCCGGCAAGGTCGGCAGCGGTGATGCGCGCGGTGGCGACGATCAGTTCGGTGGTCAGTGCCTTCGGCACCTCGGCCAACGCTATGTGGATGGTGACGGGAACGGTGCGCAGGTCGGGTCCTGCCAGCATCATCACCGGCATCGCCTCGACACCGCTGTGCCGAGCCGCCAGATGCGCCAGATATTCGGTGTGGCCGGGAAAGCGAAAGCCGGCATCGTAGAGCGGCTTCTTGGCGATGGGGCAGGTGACCACGGCCGAGGCTTCGCGGGCAAGGCAATCGGCGACGGCGCGGTCGATGGCCTCGATGGTGGCGGCCGCATTGGCCGGATCCGGCTGGCCGGGGCTGTCGATGCAGCCTGCAGCCAGCGGAACGATCGGCAAGGCGCGGGCAAAGACCTGCGCCGCTTGTGCCGGGGTGGCTTCGGCGATCGGCAGCGAGAGGCCGAGCAGGCGCGCCCGGGAGGCGATCAGCGCCGGATCGGCGAGCAGGTAGAAGGGGGGCAGGGCGGCAGCTTCACGCGCCATGAAGGCGGCGATGGCGATCTCCGGCCCAATGCCGGACGGATCGCCGGCGCTCAACGCGAGCGCAGTCACTGCGTTGCCCACGTCAGCGCTTGACGATGCGGGCTTTTGCCTTCAGCTCGTCGACATATTTCTTGCTGAGCGCGTCGGCATCCTTGTCGCCGCCGGAGCCTTCGGCCTGGAACGCCATCTGGGCAACCTTGTCGTCGGACACTTCGCGCGACGAGCAGATGCCGATGAATTCGACGCCGCGTTCAGTTTCGCGCGTGACGGTGGCACCGCCGACTTTGGTAGCTTTGATCTGCTCGGCCCAGTCCGGCGGCAGTTGCGGCGCCAGCACCCGGCCCAGATCGCGAACGGTGACGTCGATCAGGCCCTTGGCGAATTCGCGCGTCGTGTTGCAGCCGTTGAAGCGGGCGCGCATGGCGTCGGCCTCTCGCTTGCGTTTGCCCAGCGTCGCGCTGCGTTCAGCCGCCGGCACCACGAAGATGACCTGCTGCAGCATGTATTCGGTGGCGCTCGGTTTGGCGCCGCCTTTTTCGAGCATCTTCCTGACGAGATCCTGTTCGCTGACGGCGCCGGTGCCGTCGCCGGAACGGTAGCGCGCGCTCAAGGCCTGGTTCCAGGCCATCTGGGCGCGGATGAATTCCTTGAAGTGGCTCTTAGTGACGCCCGACTTCTCCATGACGCCGTCGAGCTGGCTGAGCTGCATCTTGTTGCTCGAGGCAAAGCGCTGGTACGCGGCATCGACCTGGGCGTCGCTGATGCGGATACCAAGCCGCTTGGCCTCGGCCATACGCAACGTCTGGTCGATCATTTCCTGGCCGGCATCGCCCTTCTTGCGCTGCAGCTTCAGGAAGGCGGCGCGATGGGCGATGTCGCCGGTGGTGACAGGAATGTCGTTGACGACGTATTTGATCTCGCTGGCGAAAGCCGGCGGCGCCATTACGGTGATCGACACGGACGTCGCCGCCACGAGCAACGCGAAACCTGCTGAAAAGAGGTATTTCCTCATCGTTGGCATCCCAATTCTATCCCGGTCCCGCCCAATTTGATCTTTCCAGGTGCGCGAAATCCGTGCCAGCCCTATGCGGCGAAACGATGTCGCCGATTGTTACTGGATCGTGTCGACGGCACTGGTCGACGAGCCGAAATCGCCGAGGGTGCGGAACGACAGATTGAAGCCGATGGTCTGCGACACCTCCCTGGTGTTCAGATCGCGCGACTGCGAGTAGGTCATCAAATAAGTGAAGCAGGAATCGTTGTAGGCGAAGCCGACGCCGTCCTTGACCAGCAGGCTCTGCTGCAGGTCGTAGGTTCCTGTGCCGAAGACGCGCCAGTTTTCGGCCAGATGCGTGGATGCACCAAGCGTGACCTCGTGGCGGTCGGTGGTGAAGCCGTACAGCGGCTGGGCCTGGATGAAGGCGTATTTGGCGCTCAGCGACACAGGCAGGCCGGAATAGGCGGCCTTCACCTCGGCGCGGCGGATCTCGAAGCTCTGTTCGTCGAAACGGCCGCTGACCGAGGCCGCGAAGCCGTTGGGGCTGTTGATGCCGAACAGGCCGACATAGTCGGACTTGGTCGTGTCGAGGCCGGAGTTTGCGCCGACATTCACCAAATCCGGCGCGGCGAACGAGTTCTCGCCGCCAATCTGATAGGATTGGCCGAAAATGGCATTGGTGCCCCAGCCATTGTTGTAGGAGCCGGAATAGCGGAAGCCGACATTGGCGCGCGAACCGCCTTCGACGCGGTCGTAGCCGGAGAACTTGTCGCGTTCGAACAAGGTGGTCGCATCGAAGACCATGCTTTGGGCGTCTTCGTTGGGTACTGAGAGGCCGCCGACATATTGCTCGTTCGGACGCATGAAGACCTGTGCCATCGGTTCGATGACATGGCTGGACCCGCTGGCCATGGAAAACAGCACCGGCCAACGCATCTCGAGGCCTGCGGTTGCCATGTAACGGGCAAATGACGAGCGCATATCGGCCTGCTCGTTCAAATTTGCTGCCATATTGTTAATGGCAGTGAGCGAAGCCGATGACGCATTGAGGTAGTCGACGTCGCCCTGCAGTGCGAGCAATGGCGTCAGCACCAGCCCGCCATCGGTGACGAAGCTCCGCTTCCACTCGGCCTCGGCGGTGAGACGGCCCGATTCGCCTTCGATACCAGGGACACGCTGTATGGGGGTGGAGAAAGTGTCATCGAGTTCGTCGCGGCGGATGACACGCGCGTTGACGTTGAGCGATAGCTGGCCGCCGGCCACCGACGCATCAGGAATATAGGCGTAGTCGAGCGACGGCAGCACCCAGGGCTGTTGTCCGCTTCGCGCAGAGGCGTTGTCGTCAGGTGTATCTTCCTGCACATCGAAATGCATGGCGCGCACGTCGAAATAGTTGCGGCCGTTGAGACCCGTCAAGTAGACCGACGACTGGTGGACGCTGCTATTG
>NZ_RZQA01000614.1:0-3929 GCF_004022915.1 Mesorhizobium sp. M7A.F.Ca.US.006.04.2.1 | reverse complement strand
CCGACCGCCGGGATCCTGACGCCTCGACCGCCGATGAAGAACAGCGACGGCAGATGCGAATGGCCGTGTAGCACAAGGTCGGCGCCATGGCGGCGAATGATCTTGTTGAAGCGGGCGATGCCGAACAGCCGCTTGTGCTGCGGGACCGCGCCGCGCACCGGCGGATGATGGATCATGATGACGCGGAACAGCCCCTGTCCGGCAGTGTCCTGGAGGATTTTGCCGAGCCTATCCCCCTGGCCTTCCATGAAAAACCCATTGGCCATGAAGGGTGCCGTGGCGCGCGCTGTCGAGACGCCGATCAGCGCGACATTGCCGCGTACACGCAGATAGGGGAAGGCGTTGCGGTCGACCGGCGTGTTGACGCCGTCGCCGCTCATCCACGCCGCCCAGGACCGGCAGACCTTGTCGAAGGCGCCCGGCACATAGGCGTCGTGATTGCCCGGAACGACCGAAACATCATGCGGCGGCCCCAGCGTCTCCAGCCAGTGCCTGGCCATCTCGATCTCGCCGTCGAGCGCCAGATTGACCAGGTCGCCGGTGACGGCGAGGTGATCAGGCGTGTTCGCCTTGATGTCGGCGACGATCGTGTCAATGACCGCATCATGCATATGGCGGCGGCGGTTGCGCTGCCAGTTGACATAGCCGAGCACGCGCTTGGAGGCGAGATCGCGATAGGATACATCGGGGAGCGGCCCCAGATGGACATCGGAAATATGCGCGAGCCTGAACATACAACCTTCATAGGCGACCCGCGCGCGGCTTTCCACCCACGGTTTCGCTATCAATGACGAGCCCTGAAGATGCCTTCCGCCAGACCGGCTGGCCAGGGTTGAGGGCCAGGCTGTTCCATCTCTATTTCGTGCTGCGGAGGCCGATGACGCTTGGCGTGCGCGGCCTGATCCACGACACAGCGTCCAGATCCGTCTTCCTTATTCGCCATACCTATGTACCGGGTTGGCAGCTTCCCGGCGGCGGCGTCGAAGTCGGCGAGACGATGAACGAGGCGCTGGCCCGTGAACTGGCCGAGGAAGGCAACATCGCTCTGACCGCCCCGCCGGTGCTCAAATCGATGCATTTCAACCGCCGCTCCAGCCACCGCGACCATGTCGGCTTTTATCTGCTCGAGCATTTCAGCCAGACGGCGCCGAAGCTGCCGGACCACGAGATCGCCGAAGCCGGCTTCTTCCCGCTCGACCGCTTGCCGCAGGGCACGACGCCGGCGACGCTGCGCCGGATCGCCGAGGTTTTTGACGGCGAGCAGCCCTCGCCCTACTGGTAGATCAGGCCGCCGCTTTCTCGAAGCGCGCCCGGTCATGCCGTGCGCCATAATCGAGATCCGGTCCGACAGGCACGATCCGCGTCGGATTGATCGTCTGGTGGCTGCCGTAATAATGCGCCTTGATGTGATGCATGTTCACCGTCCCGCCCACGCCAGGCACCTGATAGAGATCGCGCAGATAGTTGGACAGGTTCGGGTAGTCGGCGATGCGGCGCAGATTGCATTTGAAATGGCCGACATAAACCGGATCGAAGCGCACCAGCGTGGTGAACAGCCGCCAGTCGGCCTCGGTGATACGACCACCGACGAGATAGCGCTGTTTTGCCAGCCGCTCCTCCAACGTATCCAGCGCCGAAAACAGCTCGCCGAAAGCCTCTTCATAGGCGCGTTGCGTGGTGGCGAAGCCGGCGCGATAGACGCCGTTGTTGATGGCGGGATAGACCAGCGCATTGATGCGGTCGATCTCGCCGCGCAACGCCTTCGGATAGAAATCCAAGCTGGCGTCGCCCCATTCATCGAAGGCTGAATTCAGCATGCGGATGATTTCGGAAGACTCGTTGGAGACGATGGTCTGCTCCTTTTTGTCCCACAGCACCGGCACAGTCACCCTGCCCGAATAGGCGGGATCGGCCTTGGCATAGATCTGGTGCAGGAAGTCGAGGCCGTAGAGCGTGTCGCCCGTGGCGCCGTCCTCAGCTACGAACGTCCAGCCGTTGGCGCCCATGAAATGATGCACCACGGACACCGATATGATGCCCTCCAGCTTCTTCAGCGCGCGAAAGATCAACGTCCGGTGGGCCCACGGACAGGCAAGCGAGACATAGAGGTGATAGCGGCCGGGCTCGGCCTTGAAACCGCGCGTCCGGCCTTCGGCAGGCGCCCCGTCAACGGTGATCCAGTCGCGCCATTGCGACTGCGCCCGCACGAACCTGCCACCATTGTCCGCCGTATCGTACCAGCGGTCCTGCCATCTTCCTTCGACCAGCAATCCCATGCGAATCTCCTTGCGTCCTGTTGGTTGATGTAGGCGCAAGGCTGCCCTGTCGAAGACGTCAGGTGCTGAACAGACCGTCACTTGGCCGAAATGACGGACAGAAACGGCCGATTGCAGCGGCGGGAAATTGATGCTAGCGGACAATCCGCATGTTCGACTTTGCTTTGATCCGGTTTGACCGACGACGAAAGGGCGCCCGCGCTTGATGAAGCGCTGACTGGCGAATGCTGCCGTTTGCAGCAACCTTTCCTCCTTGTACCGGACCGCAAAGACCATGAGCCTTGCCGACGTGAAATACCTGCCGGAAACCCCGGCGCACGACCCCGAGATCGAAGCCATCAACGACGAAGCCTTCGGGCCCGGCCGCTTTGTGCTGGCCGCCTACAAGATTCGTGAGGCCGGAGGGCACGAGCGCTCGCTGTCCTTTGTCGCCGTCAATGGCGACATCGTCGTCGCCTCGGTGCGCATGACCCGCATCGCCGCCGGTGCCGGCCGCGCATTGATGCTCGGGCCGCTCGCCGTGCGGCCGGCCTTCAAGAATCTCGGCATCGGCCGCCGGCTGGTGGCGATCGCGCTCGAGGCCGCTGCCCGGGCCGGCGCACCTGCCGTCATGCTGGTCGGTGACGAGCCCTATTACGGGCCGCTCGGTTTCAAGCGGATTCCGCGCGGCCAGATTTCGATGCCGCGCCCCGTCGACCTCGACCGGCTGCTGTCGCACGAGATCGCGCCGGGCGCGGTCGCCAGGCTCTTGGGCGAGGTCTGCCACGCCGATCAGGCCAGGGTGACCGATCCTACCGCGGCGATGGCTTGACCTTTCCCATCGATCTGGCGCCTGATCCGTCCACTGTTCCTGAGATCAAAGGATGACGTCATGAACCCGAACGGCCAGATCGCGATCGTCACCGGCGGCGGCTCCGGCCTTGGCGAGGCAACGGCGCGCGCGCTGGCCACCAAGGGAGCCCGCGTCGCCATCTTCGATGTCGGTATTGACCGCGCGGCCAAGGTCGCGGCCGAGATCGGCGGTATTGCCGTCCAATGCGACGTCAGCAGCGCCGACAGTGGGACTGCTGCCCTCGCCGACGTCGCCGCCAAGCTTGGCGAGCCGCGTATCCTGATCAATTGCGCCGGCATCGCCATCGGCGTGAAGACGATCGGCAAGGATGGTCCCCATCCGCTTGATCAGTACCGCAAGGTGATCGAGGTCAATCTGATCGGCACGTTCAACATGATCCGCCTCGTCGCCGAACGCGCGTCGAAGCTCGAGCCGCTGCCGGGCGGCGAGCGCGGCGTCATTGTCAACACCGCTTCGGTTGCCGCCTATGATGGCCAGATCGGGCAGGCCGCCTATGCGGCGTCCAAGGGCGGCGTCGTCGGCATGACGCTGCCGGTGGCGCGCGACCTTGCCCGTTCCGGCATCCGCGTCTGCACCATCGCTCCCGGCATCTTCAAGACGCCGATGATGGCCGGCATGCCGCAAGAGGTGCAGGATTCACTGGGCGCCGCCGTGCCCTTCCCGTCGCGCCTGGGCGAACCGTCCGAATATGCCGCTCTCGCCCTGCACATCATCGAGAACCAGATGCTGAACGGCGAGACCATTCGCCTCGACGGCGCCATTCGCATGGCGCCGAAATAAACCGGTCATGAGCGCCGGCC
>NZ_RZQA01000613.1:0-3932 GCF_004022915.1 Mesorhizobium sp. M7A.F.Ca.US.006.04.2.1 | reverse complement strand
CGAGTGGACAGAGCGATGCGCACTGCCAAGACACTGGCGGACAAGCATGCTGGCGTCATTGCGTGGTCGCGCGAGGCTAACCCTTGGTGGGTGAATATGGCGGTGGATGCGGGACGACGAAAAGATCAGACAGGAATTGGCAACCCCTACTCCACGATCTTCCAATATGAATCCTTGCGGATCACCTTTCCGTCGCGAAATGTGTAAAAGTCGCAACCTTGAACTTCCTTTTTGACGCCCTCGCGGGTGGTGCCGGTGAGGGTCCATTTCGACATGCCCGTGTTGGCAGCCTCGTCCGCAAAGTGCTGCCCATTGCCGTAATGCACATCGGGCAAACCCTCAAAGCGTGTCGCAAGCGCGTCTCGCACGCTGCGCTTGCCCTCGAAGCGCGTTCCCCAAGACTCGACGCCCCTTGGCATCTCCAGAACGCAGTCGTCGGCAAAGAACGCCATAATGCGACCGAGGTCGTGCGCGTTGAAGGCCTCGCACAGCTCCGTCAATGTGGCTCGAATGTCCATTCGCGAGGCTCCTCGAATTTCGAAGTAGGTCACTGGCGGCAGATCCGGTCAAGTGTCCAGCCAGACACCCTGGCTATGACCGGGATGGAGCGCGGCTTCCGCCACTCACCCCTTCTTAGCGAACGCCCAGACCATCAGCGGGTATTCCTCATCATTACGGAGATCCCGCCACAGGCCATAGGCGCGGACCGGGCCGCCGATATGGGCCCTCGCGCAGGCCTTGTTGCCCCAGCCGTGGACCTTGACGTTGACTTCCGCGAAGCCGCCCTCGACCATCAGCTGCTTGAGGCCGGCGGGCGTCCACCGGTTGTAGTCGTGCGGCCTAGCGTGGACGCGAAACAGGAAGGGTGTCGCCACCATCGCCCAACCGCCCGGTCGGGTCATGGCGTAGATGTTTTCCACCGCCGCCTGCGGCCGGCGCACATGCTCCAGCACCTGGTCGGCGATGACGATGGAATATTGCTCGTCGGTGCGGTCCCTGCAGATGTCGAAGGCGGGGAAATCGACCGAGCGGTAATTGGGGCACATCGCCCGCCAGGTGCGGTTCCAGCCGGGCGAGATCTCGATCACGTCGGCAGCCTTGCGGTTGCCGGCTTCGAGAAAGAGCGTGAATGCCTCGATCTGGCGGATGCGCAGCCAGTTGCGGGAATCGTAGCCAAGCAGCCGCTTGGCTGCCTGTTTGCCACGACTCTTCAGGGTGCCGGCAAGGCTATCAGTCATAACGACCTCCAGAACCCCGCCGTCCTTGCTGGTAGCACTATGTTATGGGCAAAAGATGACAACGCAGCGCCGCCGCCGGCGGCGCGATCAGAAAAAATGTACGACCAGGGCTATTCCTACAACGGAACCGTTCCCATTTCCCACTCAGACAACGGATGGGCAGACTACCCTCTGCTTAATAATCGCCGTTATAGTACCTGTCGTCGCACGGCGCCGTGTAGATGCGGCCGCGGCGGTCCTGGTAGCGGCACATTTGTTCGCCGCGCCGTTGCGGCGTAGTGGCCGAGCCGACGACGGCGCCGAGCAGGGCGCCGCCGGCAGCGCCGATGAGCGTGCTTTCGGTGTTGCCGCCGATGGCCTGACCGACCAGGGCGCCGCCGGCGCCGCCGATCAGAGCGCCAGTTCCGGCCCGCTGCTGGCCTTCGGTCTGCGCGCACCCCGCCAGTGCTGCGGTCATCAGCACGGTGGCTATGGCTTTGCGAAAATTCATCTGACGTCTCCCTTGAATGCCTGAAATCCCTATGGCTCGTCCCGTGCGGCCGCAATGCGGCGGAACGGGGGCACGAGCCCTCACGATAAAAGACATGGTTTCTCGGGTATTGATAGGAGTCTGCCTGCTATTTTCCGCGCTTCTCGGTTTATGGCAACAAGTCTCATTCGATACAAAGTGTCGATCAATGTGTAACGGGATTGTAGCCTCATACCGCTAGGATTGCCGGTCCAAGCGGACGTTCAATCTGCCTTTCAGGCACTGAATGATGGAACAGGCGCACACGGTCCGTCGACCTGCTGAGAACGCACAACGCGTGCGCGCAGCTCAATACGTGCGAATGTCCACTGACCACCAGAGCTACTCGATTGACAATCAGAAGGATGCAATCCGTGAATTCGCGGATGCGATGAATTACGACATCGTGGCCACATACGAGGACGCGGGTCGCAGCGGCTTGAATCTTGAAGGTCGCGCCGGCCTGCAAAGGCTGTTGGCGGATGTCGAAACGAAGAACGCAGATTTCGAAATCGTCATCGTCTACGACGTGAGCCGCTGGGGGCGATTCCCGAACCCCGATGAGAGTGCGTCGTACGAGTATCGGTGTCGCGTTGCCGGAGTGCGAATTGAATATTGTGGCGAACAGTTTGCAAACGATGGCAGCATCGGATCAGACCTGCTCAAGGCGATAAAGCGCACGATGGCGGCCGAGCACAGTCGGGTGTTGTCGGTCAAGGTGTTTGCCGGCCAGTCCAGGCTCATTCGAATGGGATACCGGCAGGGAGGGTCGTCCGGCCTGGGCCTGAGGCGCCGGCTCATCGACCAGCATGGGCGCACAAAGATCATGCTCGCTCTCAAAGAGTACAAGAGCCTCCAGACGGACCGGGTTATCCTCGTGCCTGGACCACCTGATGAAATTGCGACGGTGCGCTGGATCTATAATGAATACGTGAAGGCTGGTCGGACCGAGCTTCAGATTGCGCGGTCGTTGAATGCCAAGGGAGTGGTCACCGATCTCAACCGATCGTGGAAACGCGAATCCATTCACCAGATACTCAGCAACGAGAAGTATGTGGGCAACAACGTCTGGAACCGGCAGTCCTTCAAGCTCAAGCAAAGGAAGGTGACCAATGGTCCTGCCCAATTGGTGCGCGCCGATGGCGTTTTTGAACCCATTGTAGAGCGTAAACTTTTCGAACGGGCTCAGGCCATAGCCGACGCCCGCTCATCTAAGATGAGCAACGATCAGATGTTGGTTGTGCTCGCCCAACTTCTGAAGAGGCGCGGTACCCTTTCAGGCCCGATGATTGACGCGGCGGCTGACTGTCCGCCAAGCAGCCGCTATAGGAAAAAATTCGGCAGTCTGCTGCGGGCCTACAAGCTCGTTGGATACGATCCGTCTCAGAACTATCGATTTCTTGATATCAGAAGGCGGCTTCGTGAGATCTTCGCAGAAGTCGTGCATACGACAATCGCGACCATCGAGCGGGCGGGCGGAACTGCGGTGCGTCAGAGTGCTCTCGGCGTGCTTCGCGTCAACGATGAATTCACCGTAGCCATTGCGATGGGTCGCTGTCGCAACACGCCATACGGCTATCCTCATTGGGTGGCCTCTGCGCAACGGGGTCCCGCTGCGGACGTGAAAGTGGCCATCCGCATGAGCCCGGATAACCAGACGATCCTCGACTATCTGATTGCGCCAGCAAATGAGATTGGCGGGAAGCCCTTAAACTGCGCCTTGAACAAAAGGCTGGAATTCAACACTTTCTTCTACAAATCGCTGGATCCGCTGTTCGCCTTGGCCGAACGCGACGCCATCTCGGCCGCTCGCTGATGGTCACCGCCAACAGACCAATCTCGCTCCTGCGCCTTGACGCGATCAACATCACCAACCCGCGTGCGCGAGGCAAGAAATCCTTCCAGGACATTGTCGACAGCATCAAGAGCGTCGGCCTGAAGCGTCCCATCACGGTGACCACGAGGAATGTCGACGAAAGCGCTTTCACGCACGACCTGGTGTGCGGCCAGGGACGGATCGAGGCCTTCAGGTTGCTTGGCCAGACCGAGATTCCGGCGTTTGTGATAGAGGCAACTGACGCCGAGGCGCTGCTCAAAGGCTTGGTGGAAAATTGTGCTCGCCGGTATCACACCGCTTATGACCTTCTTCGCGACATCGGCCGGCTGAAAGAAAGCAACTATTCGGA
>NZ_RZQA01000612.1:0-3947 GCF_004022915.1 Mesorhizobium sp. M7A.F.Ca.US.006.04.2.1 | reverse complement strand
ACTATGGCCGCGCCGAAGCCCGCTATCGCGCTGCCCGCGCCTTTGTCTTCGAAGTCTGGCGCGACATCGAGGCGACGGTCGAAGCCGGCAACAGCGTATCGACGCGGCAGATCAGCCTTGTCCATCTGGCCAAATCCGAGATTCATGAGGTTGGCGTCGATATCTGCAACTTCGCCTATCGCGCGGGCGGCGGCGCGTCGCTGCGCGCCGGTGTGATCCAGCGCACCTTCCGCGAGATGATGGTGGCGGCCAACCATTTCACGATCGCGCCATCGATCGTCACCTCGGCCGGCCGCGACATCGGCGGGCTGTGGAGCGATCGCACCTGGCAGTTCTACGATCTGATCGAGAAGAAGTAGTCGCAAGGGCCGGACGGCGGACCCATCCGGCCCCATTTCATGCTGCAGAAGAGAGACGTCGATGAGCTTCCCGCATCCGATGACCAACGCCTTCCGCGAAGCCTTTCGCCACCACCCGGCCGGTGTTGCCGTGATCACGGCCGATCCCGGCGACAGACCGGTGGCGATGACCGTGTCCTCGCTGATCTCTGTAAGTGCTGCGCCACCGGTCGTCGCCTTCTCGCTGTCGATGAAATCGACCTCGTCCGAACCCTTGCTACGGGCGCAGACCATGGTGATCCACCTGCTGCGCTACACCGATATCGACCTGGCGCAGCTCTGCGCGTCGAGCGGCGCGGAACGCTTCCCGCCGGGAGGCGCCTGGGCTCGGCTGCCCACGGGCGAACCGCGCTATACCGGCGTCTCGACCTGGTTCCGCGCCCGCCGGCTCGGCGTCCTGCCGATCGAGGGCGCGACACTGGTGGCGGCCGAACTCCTTGACGGCGAGGTGCAGCTGGACGAGATCCCCCCTGAGGCGCATTCGCTGGTCTACCTCGACCGTCGCTGGCATCGCCTGCACAAGGAACTGGACGGCGTGGCTGAACTTCTTGAGTCGTCGCGTTTTCTTTGAACGGTGCCGGCTGTCCGGCCGCTGCGCACGGAATTCGCTAAGCCAGTCAAACGCGTTCGAGCGTCAGTCGCACCGTCACCCTGGCCCGCCGTGCAGGGTTGAGGGCCATCCAGCCAGTTGGGCACTGGTCGGAGCTTCGTCCCGCATCGGATGCATGTCTCAGCTTACGTTAGACATTTCTACAAAATATATCACATGTTGACGTTAATTTAACAGGCTACTATGGTCTGTTTGCCGCATCGGATGCGGCGCTTTGGTATCACCGTTGCTCGTTGATTGTCGTCATGTCCGTCATCCTTATCCCAACCTGCAGGATTGCCTTGCAGCGCCCTTCACCAGTTGCTGAAAACGGCGGCGCCCATGCCCAGTTTGCTCGGAATCGATAACGGTCTCACGGTCACCAAGGCGGTGATCTTCGATGCCGATGGCACGCAGTTGTCGGTGGCGCGTCGGCGGGTTCCGCAATCGATGCCCCATGCGCGCTGGGTGGAGCGCGACATGGCCGGCCTCTGGCAAGCGACCGCCGACGCAATCAAGGAGGCGATCGCGCTATGTGGCCGCCCGGCGGACGACATCAGGGCGGTGGCGGCAACCGCGCATGGCGACGGTCTCTATTTGCTCGACAAGGATCGTCGGCCGCTGGGGCCTGGAATCCTGTCGCTCGATAGCCGCGCCGGCAAGATTGTCGAGCGATGGTCGGCGGACCGGGTCTTCGAAGAGGCGCTAGCGCGAACAGGCCAGGCGCCCCACGTCTCGGCGCCGTCGGCGCTGCTCGCCTGGATCAGGGAGCACGAACCGGCCCGCTATGGGCGTATCGGGCATATACTGGCCTGCAAGGACTGGCTGCGCTTTTGCCTGACCGGCAAGATCGGCACCGACCGTACCGAGGCCAGCACCTCATTCACGGATTTCCGCACGCAAGCCTTCGCGCCGGAAGCGTTGCGAATCTTCGGATTGGACGATGTTTTCGACGCGCTGCCGCCGATGGCGCACTCCGCCGCGATCGTCGGCCATGTCACCGCCGAGGCAGCCGAAATGACCGGCCTTGCCAAGGGAACACCGGTCGCGTGCGGACTGCATGACGTGACTGCCTCCGCACTTGGCATGGGCGGCCATGAGGAGGGCGTGCTCGCCATCGTCGCCGGAACCTATTCCATCAACGAAGTCGTCTCTTCGCAACCACGCGTCGACCCGCGTTGGCTCTGTCGCAACGCCATCGACGCAGGCCGCTGGAACAACATGGCGATCTCGCCGGCGTCGACCGCGAACTACGACTGGTTTCTCGACACGTTCTGCCGCTCGGAGCAGGAAAAGGCATCGGTCGATGGTGGCTCGATCCACGAGCTTCTGGCAGCAGAGATCGACACGGCGCTGAAGAAGCCGTCGACCATCCTGTTTCATCCCTATCTGTTCGGCTCTCCTTATGGCGATGTTGCCAGCGGCGGCTTTGTCGGCCTGCACGGCTGGCATAATCGCGGCGATATACTCAAGGCGGTTCTGGAGGGCATTGCCTTCAATCATCGCACCCATGTGGAAGCCTTGCGCGACGGCTTTGCCGTCAGCGAGATCCGCCTGACCGGCGGCAGTTCGCGCAATCCGGCCTTCGTTCAGATGTTTGCCGACGTGCTGAACGCCCCGGTCATCGTCACCTCGACCGACGAGGCCGCGGCCTTTGGCGCTGCCCTTTGCGCGGGGGCGGCGGTTGGCATCTTCGCGACGCCGCAACAGGGCGCCAGGCAGGTCGGGATGACGGCGCGCCAATACGAGCCTGACCAAGCCTCGAGTGCTGTGTTCAACGAGCGCTTTTCCCTCTATGGCCGCATAGCCGGTGCGCTCGAACCGCATTGGCCCGACATCGAGAAGCTGGGCCGGCCAGACACTGGGGGAACCGCATGATCAAGGCCGACGAACGACGCGAAGAGATCGCCGACTATGTGATCAAGCTCGGCCAGGTGCGCATCGACGATCTGGTCGAGCATTTCGGCGTGTCGCGCATGACCGTCCACCGGCATATCGACCGGCTGGCGCAGCAGGGCGTGCTGCGCAAGCTGCACGGTGCGGTGACGGTTCAGCCTTCCGGCCTCTACGAAAGCGCCTTCCGCTACCGTGTGACGGTCAACCGGGCCGAGAAGGATGCGCTGGCGCGGGCAGCACTCGATTATGTCGAAGCCGGCCAGGTGGTGATGCTGGACGATTCCTCGACGGCAAACGCCGTCGCGGCACTGCTGCTCGACGTCAAGCCGCTGACCGTCATCACCAACTCCGTAGCGACGGCATCACTGCTGATCAATGTCGACGAACTCGACTTCATCTGTCTCGGCGGCCAGTACCACGGCACCTACAACGCCTATATCGGTATCGTCTGCGAGAACGCCGTGGCGCAGCTGCGCGCCAATGTGCTGATCTGTTCGGCTTCGGCCATCACCGGAACCACGGCCTTCATCCAGGATCCCAATGTCGTGCGGGTCAAGCAGGCGATGATGGCCGCATCGGCCAAGCGTATCCTTCTGATCGACCATGCCAAGTTCGACAGGATCGCGCTGCATGTCTTCGACGATCTGACCAGCTTCGATGTCGTGCTGGCGACCGAAGGCCTGGGCGATGCGCGGGCGCAAGCTCTCGAACGGGCCGGCGTGAAGCTGCGCATCGTCAAGACGAAAGCGTCATGAGCTCAAGCGAAGCAACATTTACGGAAAATCCCGCCGGGCGTTTGGCCGCCATGGCCGGAACCGGCGAGGTCGACGTCGTCATTCTTGGCGCCGGCATTAACGGGGCAGGGCTATTTCGCGACCTGTGCGCGCAAGGCGTCAGCTGTCTGATCGTCGACAAGGCGGATTTCGGCTCGGGCACCAGTGCCGCGCCATCGCGGCTCATTCACGGTGGCCTGAAATATCTCGAAACCGGCGAGTTCGGGCTGGTCGCACAGTCGACACTTGAACGCAATCTGCTTTTGAAGAATGCGCCGCACTATGTCAGCC
>NZ_RZQA01000611.1:0-3951 GCF_004022915.1 Mesorhizobium sp. M7A.F.Ca.US.006.04.2.1 | reverse complement strand
CCCTGGCCCGCCGTGCCGAGACGATCGATGCCGGCGAAGCCGGCTGGCTGATCGAACATATCGGCGTCGACAGGCCACTTTACGAGAACGAACGCGCGCTGCTGACCCTGATCAAGCACGCCTCGCCGGAAATTCACCCGGCGCTCAGGCCGCTGCTCGACAAGGTTGCCTGACCGGCCAGGGATTGCTTAATCGGTTCCGGGATGCTGGTCAGATCTGATCGACGTCGACGTATATCCGGGCCAGGCCTTCCCGGACGGTCGACATGGCATCGGCGACACTGATGTCGATGTGGTCATGCATGAGCCTTGCGGCCGTGTCGGCATCGCGAGCTACCATGGCTCGGGCGATTTCGCTGTGTTCGGTGTAGGTCGTCGACAGTCGCCGGTGCTTCTCCACTTCGATCTTGCGAACGAAATGGATGCGCGTGTTGATGCCTTCGAGCATGCGCGCCAGTTCGGGATTGCCTGACAGCCTGGCGATGCGGATGTGAAACTCCTCGTCCCTGGCGGTCAGCTCGGCGCTGGAAAACGAGTCGGCGCGCGCCATGGTGAGCGTCCACCAGTCGACGAGCGCGGCGAGCTCTTCATTGGTCGCGCGCTGGATCGCCAGCCTGACGGAGCGCTCCTCAAGCACCGCCCGCACGTCGGAAAGATTGACGACCTCGTCGACATCGAAGCCGCGGCAAAAGAAGCCGCGATTGGTCTGGAAGGTGATGAGTTCCTCCGTGACCAGCCGCTGGAGGGCCTCCCGGATCGGGCTGCGGCTGACATTCAGCCTCGCGGCAAGCGCCACTTCGTTGATGCGCTCGTTCGGCTTGAAGCGATAGTCCATCGCCATGCGACGGATCTCTTCATAGACGCGCGGGCCGGTCTTGATCGGCTTGGATGCCAACGCCGCATCGTCGTCCTGGTTGCTGTGCCTGGTGGGTCGGAGCATGGCGTCGGTCAAGCCTTTGCGGCGCTTGGTTCGGCGAACCGCGCCTGTGTGGGAAGGATACCGTCGAGGGCGATCGGCGCAGCCCGGCCGGCGATCAGTTCGGCGACGATGCGGGCCGATCCATGCGCCATCGTCCATCCAATATGGCCGTGGCCGGTGTTCAGCCAGAGGTTCTTGATGTTGCGCAGGCCGAGGATCGGCAGATTGTCGGGCGTCATGGGTCTCAGGCAGGCCCGCATTTCGGCGCGATCATAGGCGATACCGCGCGGGAACAGGTCCTGCGTGACGCGCTTCATGAAGGCGAAATCCGAAGACTTGTGGCTGCGATCATAGCCCGCGAATTCCGCGGTGGCGGTGACGCGGATGCGATCGCCCATCGGCGTGATGGCAACGAGATTGTGCTCATCGATGACGGGGAGTTTTGGAGCCAGCGCCGGGTCGACGATGGGAATGGTCAGGGAATATCCTTTGACCGGATAGATCGGCAAACCAAGGCCGATCTTGCGGGCGAGGATCGGGCTTTCGGCGCCGAGACACAGAACGTAGGCGTCGGCCAGAAATTCTCCCTTGTCGGTGACGACCTGGATGATCGCGTCATTCCTGCGTTCGATCCCGACGATCCTCGTGCTTGTCAGGATCTTGCCGCCCCTCGTTTCGACGATGGCCGCCAGCGCGCGCGTGAACTTGGCGGCGTCGCCGGTTTCATCGGTTGGACACATTATGCCGCCGGCAATGCTGCCGCGCGACGAAGCCAGCGCCGGCTCGCGGTCAATGATTTCCTGTGCGTCGACAATGCGGATCTCCTGGCCGTCGGCCTCCAGCAGGCGCATGTTGGCGACGCCCTTGTCGAGCGCCTGACGGCTGCGGTGGAAGTAAAGGATGCCGGCCGAGGTCCTGTCGTATTGGATCGATTCTTCCCTGACGACCGCCTGCAGGACCGATTGGGAATGGACCGCAAGCCGATGTTTGAGGAGGGTGTTGCGACGCGCTTTGGCGGCCGTGCATTCCCTGAGGAAGCGCAGCGACCAGCTGTAGAGATGCGGGTCGGCGGAAAGTTTGAAGCGAAGCGCCTGGTCTTTCAGGAACAGCGACTTCAGCAGGATTTTTGGCGCGGCTGGTGATGACCAGACGAAGGAGTGACCGGGCGCGATCATGCCTGCATTTGCCCAGCTCGCGCCCTCGGCCACCTGCGGTGCCTGCTCGAGAACAGTGACCGCGTGGCCGTCCTTTTGCAACTGATAAGCGGTGGTGATCCCGACCACGCCGCCGCCCAAGATCAATACGCGCATTGCTGTCCCGAAGGGGTGTGTTCCTATTGTCGACAATTCAATAGGAAGACGCCGATCCCTGTCAACGGTGAATGGGTCGGCGACGGACAAGCGATCCGCGCAAGCGCAAAATTCAGGCGTTTACCGGTTCCCAGGATCTGCACAGAGCCCTTGACAGTTTCGGCAATATCGCCGTTTCTATTGTCGACAATTCTGATTGGCATCAGGGAGGGGACTGCGCCATGGACGCCCCGGTTAGCCGCGCCGACGACACGCTTGTCCTCGACAAGGAACACATTCCGTTCAAGACCGATGACGGTATCGGCACGCGCGCCAATCTCGGCCTGCTCGTGCTGCGGACCGACCAGACCATCGAGGATGAATTCCGGTATGCGCTGCCCGCGCGCGACATCGCGCTGTACGAGGCGCGGCTCTACAGCGATGTCGAGATCACACCGGAAAACCTGATGAAAATGTCGGCGGTAATCCCGGCAACGGTGGGACTCTTGCCCGACGTCAAGTTCGATGTGATCGGCTTTGCCTGCACGTCGGGAGCGCTGGTCATCGGCGAGGATAAGGTTGCCGAGCGCGTTCACGAGGTGCTGCCTGGTGTGCAGGTGACCAATCCGGTGACCGCGGCACGCGCCGCGCTGAAGGCCCTGGGGGTCTCGAGGATCGCGCTGCTCACCCCTTACTTGGCGAAAATCAATCATTCGCTGCGGGCATCGCTGATGGCGCGGGGGATGGATATTCCGGTCATGGGCTCCTTCAACGAGGCGGACGACAATGTCGTTGCACGCATCACGCCGGCATCGGTCAAGCAGGCCATCTTGGAAATCGGTGCGTCGAGCGACTGTGATGCGGTGTTCGTTTCCTGCACCAGCATGCGCGTTGCCCGCATCATCGAGGAGGTCGAGAAGGAGTTGGGGAAACCGGTCACCTCCAGCAACCATGCACTTGCCTGGCATATGCTGCGGCTTGGCGGCATTGGCGAGCAGATTGCCGGAAAAGGCGAGCTGTTTCGCCGCTCGCTAGGCTAGCATCTTCAGCGCCGGATTTGCGGTGTGCAGCTCAGATCCCGCCGTACCAGTCATAGCCATTGTCTTCCCAATAGCCGCCCCTGCCACCGCCGACATCGGCAAAGCCGTCGACCAGTTCGATCTTGTAGAGATATTTCGGCATCTTGTAGCCGAGCTGGCGCTCGACGCGAACCCGCAGCGGCGCGCCGTTCTCGACCGGCAGCGGCTTGCCGTTCAGGCCGTAGGCGAGGATCGTCTGCGGGTGACGGGCATCGATGAGGTCGATGGTGCCGTAATATTTGATGTCGCCCGACAGGCTGCGGTCGATCGTGTCGAGGCAATGGAACATGACATAGCGCGCCTGCGGTTTGACCACCGCCTGGTCCAGCACCAGCGACAGCGGCGTGCCGGTCCATTTGGCTATGCAGCTCCAGCCTTCGACGCAGTCATGGCGGGTGATCTGGGTGCGGCTTGGCATGTTCTGGAGCTGCTCGCGGCTGAGCGACAGCGGCTTTTCGACAAGACCCGTCACTTCCAGACGCCAGTCGGCGAAATTGTTGGCGAGCAGGCCCTTGTAGACGTCGTCATCGGGAGCGGTGACGCCGTTCGGCCGCTGCGGCTGGCGGATATCGGCCTCGGTGAATTCCGGCGCCAGCGCACCGCGTCCGGCGAGCAGGCGTTGCGCCCGGTATGTCAGGCCATTGGCGTTTTCGAGGAAACTGCGC
>NZ_RZQA01000610.1:0-3955 GCF_004022915.1 Mesorhizobium sp. M7A.F.Ca.US.006.04.2.1 | reverse complement strand
GCGCCGGGCGGGCCCTGGCCGTGGAGGGCGCTTTCCGCGCCGGCGTCTTCGCCGCGGGGGCCTTCGATTTCGGTTCTGCGTTCTTGGCCATGATATCGGTCCTGCCCTGTTGGCTCGGTCAGCCTCTTGGTGGGAAAATGCCTTGCAGCGCGATGCAGAAGGTTAGTGTGAGGTAGGGCATCCGGTTGTTGTGCGGCAGGCCGCCACCCGCCGGAGCCAGCATGTTGGCCGCCATCGGCACCATGTTGACGGTCGTGTTCTTGTAGGCGTTGGCGTTGGTCGACCTGGCGATCGCCCGCGTCGGCGTCGGGATCTGGAGGTCGGCGGGGTCGGTTACGGCGCGGATGCTGTGGTTGTGCATCGGCATTTCCGATTCGAGCAAGGTGACCGTGTCCGAGCCGCCGAACTGCCCGAGATCATAAAAGCTCAATCCTGGACCTTGGCCGGGCTGCATCGGCACACTGCCTTGCATGTCCGGCAAGGCGAAGGTCGACTTGCCGTCGCCGCCATAGGTCGTACCCAGCAGCGAGAACAAGGCCGTGTTTTGCGAAATCGGCAGGATCTGGCCGTCGCAGACCGCCCAGCCCACGGGCGCGAAGTTGAGCGGGAAAATTCGGATTTCTGCTACGAATTGGTCCGACATGGTCCTGTCCTATGTTGGGGTCGGGAAAACGCCGAACAGCGAGATGATGAAATTGACGCAGAGATAAGGCTGCAGGTTGGTGTGGGGCCAGCCACCGCCAGACATGCCGACCACGGGATTGGCGAGGTTCGCCGTGGGCGTGTCCTCGACATAGAGCTTGCCCGTGGAAGACTGGGCCACGACATTGTTGGCGGGGCTCGTCTGGCTGGAGACGCTGGTCGTTGCCAGCATCGCGTGCGTGTGGCCGGTCATTTGCTGTATGCTCAGCGTCACGTCCTCGACGCCGCCGGTTTGCCCGATGATAAATCCGGTCCCCTGATGGAGCGGCACGCGGCTGGCCAGGTTCGGCAGTTTGAATGTCTCCTCACCGTCGCCGCCATAGGTGGTGCCGATCAACTGGAACAGGGCATCATTTTCGGAAATGGGTATCGTCTGGCCCTGACAGAACATCCAGCCGGCGGGCGCGAAGTTTCCCGCGAACATGCGAATCTCGCCGATGTAAACTGTCATGGCTGCGCGTCCTTCAATTCCGCGACGGGAAGATGCCTACCAGAGCAATGCAAAAATTCAGCACCAGATAGGGCTGCATGTTGTCGTGTGGCTGACTGCCGCCCATCGCGGTGACGCTGCTCGGTGTCAGCGCAGTCAGATTGGACGTTCCCGGCGCGTAAAGCTGCGCGGGCGATGCCGCAAGCACATTGCCGGTGGCGACGAAGAGATCGCCGGAAGCCGATGTCGCGCTGGCGCTGTGAAAATGCTGGGGGATCTCCAAAAGTGTGAGCGTATGCGCCTGCTCGCCGCCCCGTTCGCCGAGAAGATGACCTTGGCCACCGGTGTGCGTCGGAACGCGCCCACGCAGGTCGGGCAATGCAAAATTCGTTTGCCCATTGCCGCCATAGGTCGTGCCCAGCAGAGCAAACAATGCCTGGTTCTGGTTGATCGGCAGGAGCTGCCCGTCGCAGAACGCCCAACCTTGGGGAGGGAAGTTGAAAGAAATCAACTTGATTTCCGAGAGATACGGCTCGGCCATATACACCCCCAAACGTTCAATTTGTAGTAAAAAGCCAATCTCTACATGACGTTACGTTAGATCACCCACCGGCACAAAGCAATCTGCTCGGCCAATACATTTTGTAATTTATTCCAGCGCCAACGCGCGCAACGCCCGCTTATGGCAGGGGCGGCTCCGTAACCCCAACAATGGTCCCGAAGCCGGTGTTGTTGTGGTCGGCGGCCACTGTCGCGGCACCGCCACCCGAATGGCTGTTGAGACTGGCGAGATAGGCCTGAACCGCCGTGTCGTCGGTGGCGCTGCCGGCATAGCCTTCGATCTTGTCGATCACATTGAACCGCTGCCGCACGCGGATATCGGTGACGCCAGCTGACGGATCGACGCTCAGCGTATTTCCATGGATATCAAAAGTCAGCGTGCCATTGTCGGGCGTGCCGGAGGCACCAGCCTGGCTCGAGGTTATCCCGCCATTGACGCGGATCGCCTCGAGCGCGGCTGCGGTCGTCGTGCTGACGGTGTTGTTGGTGATGGTGGCATTGACGATCCCATTGCCGTCGCCGTTCGCGACCAGGATGCCATAGTTCGCGACGTGCGTGACAGTGTTGCCGTCGAGCTTGACGGTCACCGTGTTGCTGCCGGTGGCGGTCCCGTTGACGGAGACACTGATACCTGGTCCGGTGCCGGAATCCGCGTTGTTGATGTTGTTGTTGAGGATGTTGCCCGTGAACAGGCCACGCACGACCGGCGATGCGGCACCGCCGCGGTTGACGTTGATCTGCGAGCCCGCGCCGCCGGCACCAAACAGGGTCGCATAGTTGGCCGTGGTGAAGGTCGCGTTCAGCACATTGAAATTATAGGTGCCGGCGCCGTTCTGATCCATGTCCACGCCAACGAAATTGTCGGTGAAGGTGCCGCCGCTGCCGGCGACGCCGGCCTGGCCGACATCGAAATCGATGTTGCCCGAGCCGTTGTTGATGAGCTGGATACCTCTCGCGAAATTGCGCAGGAACGACGAGTTCGTGACAAGGCCGGTGATGTTGGCGGTGCCGTCGGCCTGCAGCAGCAGGCCGACATTGCCTGGCGGTCCCACGGAGGTGTCGCGGAAGGTCGAGCCCGAAACAGTGATGTTCAACGTGCCGCTGTTGTTGAAGACGTTGAAATTGTCCTCAAGGCCGTTCGCGATCACCGAATTGGTGATGGCGACCGTGCCGGTCAGGCCGTTATGGGCGGCATCGGCGGCGCGGAAGCTGATCGAGCCCTCGTCGGCCGCGGCGCTGGTGCCGTTCGTGCCAGAGGTTGCGTTCACCACGCTATTGGTGAGCGCGAAGCCATTCACCTCGAACCCTCGGATACCGAAATTGTCGAAATCGTTCAGCTGCAGACCATTGAGCTGCACATCCTTCGTATTGCTGAGGTAGATGCCGGTGCCTTGCGTGGCGCTGCCATCGGCGCCGGTCTTGTTGGCGATGACGCCCCCGCCGGTCGCGCCGACGTTGGCGCCATTTCCAGTCACATGCAAGCCGCCATTGCCGAGCGCCGTGCCGGTATTGACCAGGATGATGCCGTTGGCGCTACCGCCATTCGATGTGATGCTCTGGAAGACAAGGTTCCCCGAGCCGATATTCGTGTTCTCGACATCGAGCGCGGTGCCGGTCCCCGAATTGATCGTGCTGCCGGGGCCGGTGGCGGTAACCGTGCCGCCGCCGGTGGCGCTGAAGCCGGTGGTGTCGCTGGTTGAGGTATCGATCGCCAGCTTGTTGGTGAAGCTGATCGTCGTGCCGTTGGTGCCGCCATTGGCCACCAGGTTGATGCCGTCGCTAAAGCTATTCGATGTTATGGCGCCGTCGAACGAGATCGTGCTGCCGCCGCCGGCGGTGCCGGTGTGGTTCTGGACGTCGATCGCGGTGGCGTTGGCGGTGTGGGTAATGGTGCCATTGTAATCGATATTGGCCGAACCGCCCGAAACCAGGAACGCCGTACCCGTTGCACCGCTCAGCGCGCCGGAACCGAGGTCGACCGTGCCGCTGACGTTGGTCAGCCTGACATTGTTGGCGCCGCCGACCGAATTGGTCGAATCGAGCGCGATGCTGGCGGCGACGCCAGAGAGATTGATCGCCTGGCCGGTGGTCGCCCTCACCGTTTCTGCGGCAGCGGTAGCTGTGATGCCCATCGTGCCGCCGGTTCCAACAATGCCGGTGCCGCTGGCGGTGTCGATGGTCACGCCGCCGGTGAAGCTGACCGTGCCGCCGGTTTGCGAGACGCCGACGCCGGTGGTCGTGTCAATGTTGGCGAGGCCGGGG
>NZ_RZQA01000060.1:0-13555 GCF_004022915.1 Mesorhizobium sp. M7A.F.Ca.US.006.04.2.1 | reverse complement strand
CGACTGGCGCGATCGATCTATTCGGCGGCCAGCGCCAGTTGCGGCTTTTCGGCTTCCTGGCTCAGTTCCAGATCGTCCGTCCGTCCCTCCGCCCCGCGCTTCTTCGGCTCCCGGCCGAAGAACAGGGCGTAACCGGCCGGCAGGACCAGGATGGTCAGCACCGTGGCAACCAGGATGCCGCCCATCATGGCGTAGGCGAGCGGACCCCAGAAGACGCCGCGCGAGATCGGGATCAGCGCCAGCACCGCCGTCAGCGCCGTCAGCGTGATCGGCCGGAAACGGCGAACGGCCGAACCGATGATGGCCTCGTAGCGGTCCATGCCCGCGGCGATGTCCTGGTCGATCTGGTCGACCAGGATAATCGAGTTGCGCATGATGATGCCGAGCAGCGCGATGACGCCGAGAATGGCGACGAAGCCGAACGGCGCACCGCTGATCAGGAGTGCCGCGGCAGCACCGATAATGCCAAGCGGACCGGTCGCCAGCACCAGCATCGCCTTGCCGAAGTTCTGCAGCTGGATCATCAAAAGCACGACAATGACGGCCAGCATGATCGGTGCCTTGGCGGCGATCGAAGCCTGGCTTTCCGCCGAATCCTCCGCACCGCCCTGGATTTCGATCTTGTAACCGGGCGCCAGACCCGCACGCAGGTCCTTCATGTCGTTGTACATCTTGGTGACGACGTCGTTGGACTGCACGCCGTCGGGCAAGGTGGCGCGCACGCTGATGGTCGGCAGGCGGTCGCGGCGCCATTCGATGCCTTGCTCCAGCACCGGCACCACCTTGGCCACCTGCGACAGCGGCACGAAACCGCCGAAGTCGGTCGGGATATAGACCGAGTCGACCGAGGACAGCAGGCTGCGGCTGGCATTCGGCTCGCGGGCGACGATGGACACCGTCTCCTCGCCGTCGCGGAAGTCGTCGAGCGGCGCGCCGGACATCGTCGCCTGCAGCATCTGGCGGATGCGCTGCGAGGTGACGCCGAGTGCGCGGGCACGATCCTGGTCGATGACCAGCTTCATCGCCGGAACCGGCTCCAGCCAGTCATCATGCACGGCGCCAAGCAGCGGATCTTCACGGAACTTCGCCTTCACCTGGTCGGCGATGCGGCGCACCTCCTGGCGATCCGGCCCCATGACGCGCATCTGCACCGGCCAGCCGGTCGGCGGACCGAGGAACAGACGATCGACCTTGGCACGGATGGACGGGAAGTCTTGCGCCAGGACGGTGCGCAACTTGACGATCAGACGCTCGCGAGCCGGTTCGTCATTGGCCATGACGAGCAACTGGGCAAAGTTGGGGTTGCTCAGTTGCTGGTCGAGCGGCAGGAAGAAGCGCGGCGCGCCCTCGCCGATATAGGTGGCGATGAAACGCTTGTCCTTGTCGTCCATCATCTTGGTCTCGAGCGCCTTGGCCTGCGCCTCGACTTCCTTGATGCTGGTGCCTTCCGGCAGCCAAAGGTCGACGAGGATTTCCGGCCGCGACGATTGCGGGAAGAAGTTCTGCGGAATGAACTGGAAAGCCCACAGGCTGGTGCCGAAGGTGACCAGCGTCATCACCAGGACGATGATGCGATGGCGCACGGCCCAGCTGACGGTGGCACGAAGCCGGCGGTAGAAACGCGTGTCGAAGACATCGTGATGGCTGCCGGCATGCTTGCGCTGCTTGAGGATCATGTTGCCGAGCCATGGCGTGAAATAGACCGCGACGAACCAGGAGACGATCAGCGCGATGCCGACGACATAGAACAGCGTGCGGACATATTCGCCGGCGGTCGAGGCCGCGAAGCCGACCGGAATAAAGCCGGCCGTGGTGATCAGCGTGCCGGTCAGCATCGGGAAGGCGGTCGAGGAATAGGCGAAGCTCGCCGCCTCGACCTTGACCATCCCCTCCTCCAGCTTGCGCTCCATCATCTCAACGACGATCATCGCGTCGTCGACCAGAAGACCGAGCGCGATGATCAGCGCGCCGAGCGAGATGCGCTGCAGGTCGATGCCGAGCTCGTACATGATGGCGAAGGTCGCGGCCAGCACCAGCGGGATGGCGATGGCGATGACCAGGCCGGAACGCCAACCGATCGACAGGAACGAGACGACGAGCACGATCAGCAACGCTTCGCCAAGCGCATGCATGAACTCCGCCACCGCATCGGTGACGACGCCCGGCTGGTCGGAGATCTGGTCGACCGCAACGCCGTAGGGCAGCGCCTCTTCGAAGCGCTTGTAGGTGGCCTCGACATCCTTGCCGACATCGGTAACCTTGAAGCCCTTGGCCATGACGACGCCCAACTGCACGCTGTCGTGGCCGTTGAAGCGGTACTTTCGCTGGAACGGATCCTGCAACCCCGAACTCACCGTGGCGATGTCGCCCAGCCTCGTGACCTGACCGCCGGCGCGCAGGCGCAGGTTCCTGATATCCTCGACCTTGCCGACATCGCCCTCGACGGAAATGCGCACCGAGTTGGTGCCGGTATCGACGGAGCCGGCCGGGTCGACATTGTTCTGTCCCTTGATCGCATTCTGCAGATCGGTCAGCGTCAGGCCGCGTTCGGCCAGGGCCTTGGACGAGACGTCGATATAGAGCTTTTCAGGCTGGTCGCCGATGATAACGGCCTTCTCGACGCCGGGCGTCGTCAAAAGCATGTCGCGCGCCTGGATGGCGAACTTCTTCAGCTCGGGATAGCTGAAGCCGTCGCCGCTGATCGAATGCAGGGTGATGAAGGTGTCGCCAAATTCATCGTTGAAATAGGGGCCGAGCAGACCTTGCGGCAAGTCACCGGCAATGTCACCGACCTTCTTGCGCACCTGGTAGAACGCGTCGGTCACCTCGGCAGTGTTGGTGTCGCCCTTGATCTGCACGGTGATGATGGCGCTGCCGGCGCGGGTAAAGGAGCGCACGAAATCGAGATGCGGCGTTTCCTGCAGCTTGCGTTCGATCTTGTTGACGACCTGGTCTTCCATCTCCTGGATCGAGGAGCCCGGCCAGATCGCCTGGACGACCATGACCCGGAAGGTGAAATCGGGATCTTCCTTCTGGCCCATGCGCATCAGGCCGAGCGCGCCGGAAATGATGATCAGGCCGAACAGGAACCGCGCAATGGCGGGATGGCCGATTGCCCAGCGCGACAGGTTGAAGGGCCGCTTCTCTTCCGTGGAATTGGTCATCGACGCTGGTCCATCTATCTAGCGCAACAAAATCGAGGGTTCGTAGTGGCTTCCGGGCGGCAAGGCTCTCCCAGCGGAGAAGCACTCATCGCGGTGGGACGCGAAATCGATGTGGGGGTTACATCAATCGAGCGTCTCGGTCGGGCGCCTGCCGCCCGGAAACCAGCGACTGCGGGAACGCGCAGCCGGTTGTCTGTCGTCAGCGCACCTGCTTGGCGTCGCCGTCCGCCGCGGATGCCGATTGCAGCGCCGTATCACCGGCGAGCTTCACCTTGAGGTTCTCGGTCATGAATTGCGTGCCGGCGGCGACCACGACATCGCCGGGTTTCAAACCCTCCGCGACACGCACGCCATCGGCGGCGAACTCGGCAACCTTGATCGGACGAGCATGAACGGTGTCGGCGCCACGATCGACGGTCCAGACGATCGATTGGGTGCCTTGCTCGGCCAGTGCGCTCAGGGGGATCGAGACCAGCTGCCGCTCATTGGCCGCCGTGGCTTCGATGCTGGCGGTCATGCCGAGCAGCACACGCGGATCGTTGGGCAGGCTGACGCGGACGGCAAAGGTGCGTGATTGCGGATCGGCGCTGCCGGCGACTTCGCGGACCTTGCCGTCGAGCGCCAGCGCATCGTCCGACCAGAAGCCCGCCTTGACCGCCTTGCCCGGCTTGAATTCGGCGATTTCCATTTCGGGGACGGCGATCAGCACTTCCTTTTCGCCGTCGACAGCGACAGTGACAACCGGCGTACCGGAACCGACCACCTGGCCAACGTCGGCGCTGACCGTGGTGACGATGCCATCCCTGTCGGCCTTGAGATCGGTATAACCGACCTGGTTCTTCGCCTGAGCCAGTGTCGAAAGGGCGGAATCACGGGTGGCGACCGCTTGGTCATAGGTCAAGGTCGCCTGTTCGAGCTGTGATTTCGGGGCAAAATTCTTGGCAAAAAGCTGCTCGGCACGCTTGCGGGCGAGTTCCACGGTCTCGACCTGCCGCTCGGCGGCATCGAGCGCTGCCTGCGCGCTCTTGACCGAAAGGTCGTAGTCAATGGGATCGATGCGGGCGAGCACATCGCCCGAGGCCACATGCTGGCCGATATCGACGAGGCGCTCGGTGATCTTGCCATTGACGCGAAATGCCAGAGCGCTCTCGGTGCGGGCCCTCACCGAGCCGGAATAGGAGAGCGTGCGGGTGTCATTTACCTTCGCGATCTCGACAACCTTGACCGGGCGGATGATATCCTTGACTTCGGCTTTTTCCTGGCTGCAGCCGGCAAGCCCGAGAGTGGCGGTGACAAGCAGCACCGGGCCTACAACCGGCAGCCTGCCGATGATTGAACTGAACGAAGACACGCGCGTACTCCCGAAATGGAGATGAATCGTTGAAACCGGCGCCCGACGGGCGGAGGCTACTTCAAGGCCTTGATTGCATAGTCGACGAGGTCGTCAGGCATTGCCCGGTTGGTCTTGGCAAGGCATTGCGCCACCATCTGCGGGTGACACAGGATGACGGTCGCGGCGCCGAAACAGCGAGACGCGATAACCGGATCCTGTTTTCTGAACTCACCGGCCTCGATCCCGTCACGAATGATTTCCGCGAACAGGTCGTGAATGCTGTCGACATGCTTGTCGATCACACCCCAATCCCGTTCGAGGGCGACGATGACCATCTCGTGGACCTTCTGGTCGTCGAGCATGACCTCCATCGTCATCTTGTATTGCGCATGCACGTAGCGCCGGAGCCGCTCCTCGGCGCTGATCGGCAGACGCGAAATCTCGTAGGCCATCTTGTAGCTGGCGCCGAGCATCCGGCCGCAGACGGCCTGGTGGATTTCGACCTTGGAGGCGAAGAAACGGTAGATGTTGGCCGGCGACATGCCGAGCTCACGCGCAATGTCGGCGACATTGGTCTTGCCGTAGCCATAGTGCCGGAACAGGCGCTCGGCGCAATCGAGAATGCGCGTTACATTTTCCTGTCGGGCGGCTTCGGCGACTATGGTGGCGGCTTCGGACATGATCCTCTATCGATTTACGAGTGACGAATTTTGATTTTCATCACTCGTAAATCGAAAAGAAGGACCTGTCAATGCGAATTCGGTATACACGTACGAATGGTGACAGATGGTGACAGTGAGAAGGTGGAATCGACGATCGCTGTTAGCGGCTGGCCCTGATGAATTCGTCATCCTAGGGCGAAGCAAGGAGCGAAGCGACGCGGCGCAGACCCTAGGATCCATGCCGCGGCGTTGGTCAAAGAGTGCGACGGATCAATAGGTTACACCGGTCAGCGAGCTGTAGCCTGCAGCCGCCATTCTCGACTGTCGGAGCTCGGCCGCAAGGTGACGGCATGGATCCCTTGGGCTGCGGAGCAGCTCCAGGGTTTCCGCGACGTCGCTCGCGACTGCTACACCCTAGGATGACGAAGCCCGGAAGCCCGCGACAAATTGTCGAGGCGAAGCATGGGTGGCGATGCAGCTAAGCCCCCTTGGCCATCTCGCGTAGCCGGAATTTCTGGATCTTGCCGGTCGAGGTTTTCGGGATTTCGGCGAAGATGACCGCCTTCGGCACTTTGAACCGGGCAAGCAGCGCGCGGCAGTGATCGATGATCTCGGCTTCGGTCGCGACCTTGCCGGGTTTCAGCTCGACATAGGCAACAGGCACTTCGCCCCATTTGTCGTCGGGCCTGGCGACGACGCCGCAAGAGGCAACCGACGGGTGCTTGTAGAGCGCGTCCTCGACCTCGATAGAGGAAATGTTCTCGCCACCGGAGATGATGATATCCTTGGAGCGGTCCTTGAGCTGGATGTAGCCATCGGGGTGCATGACGCCGAGATCGCCGGAATGGAACCAGCCGCCGGCGAAGGCTTCGTCGCTCGCCTTGCGGTTTTTCAGGTAGCCCTTCATGACGATGTTGCCGCGGAACATGACCTCGCCGATTGTCTCGCCGTCGGCCGGTGTCGTCCGCATCGTCTCGGGGTCCATGACCGTCAGGCCTTCGAGCGCTGCATAGCGCACGCCCTGCCGCGCCTTCCTGGCGCTGCGCTCGCCCTTTTCGAGATCATCCCAGGCGCCGTGCCATTCGTTGACGACCGCCGGGCCATAGGTCTCGGTCAGGCCGTAGAGATGGGTGACGGCAAAGCCGGCATCCGCCATCCCCGACAGCACGGCTTCCGGCGGGGGTGCTGCAGCCGTGTTGAAAGTGACCGTCTGCGGAAATGCGCGCTTGTCCTCGTCCCTGGCATTGATCAGCACCGACATGACGACCGGCGCGCCGCACAGATGGGTGACGCCCTGATCGGCGATCGCATCGTAGATCGGCTTCGGCCGCACCCAGCGCAGACAGACATGGGTGCCGGCCTGGACGGCGAGCGTCCAGGGAAAGCACCAGCCATTGCAGTGGAACATCGGCAGCGTCCACAAATAGACCGCGTGCTTGGCCATGCCGGCATGGATGGTGTTGGTGTAGGCCATCAGGGCCGCACCGCGATGGTGGTAGACGACGCCCTTCGGATTGCCCGTCGTTCCGGACGTGTAGTTGAGCGAAATCGCATCCCACTCGTCGTCGGGCATCGACCAGGCGAAGTCCGCGTCGCCGCCTGCGACAAATGCCTCATAGTCCAGTGAGCCTACCCGCTCGCCCTTTGGGTACGGCGCGTCGGCGGCGTATTCGGGATCGTCATAGTCGATGACCAGCGGCTTGACCCTGGCCAGTTCCAGGGCCTGCTTGACGACGCCGGAGAATTCGCGGTCGACGATCAGCACCTTGGTCTCGGCATGATCGAGTTGGAAGGCGATGACCGCCGCATCGAGGCGGGTGTTGAGCGAATGCAGCACCGCCTTGGTCATCGGCACGCCGAAATGCGCCTCCAGCATCGGCGGCGTGTTTGACAGCATGACGGTGACGGTGTCGCCCTTGCCGATGCCGCGCTTCTGAAGGGCCGAGGCAAGCTTCAGCGACCGCTGCCAGAAAGTGCGATAGTCGATGCGCTGGCGGCCATCGATGATGGCGATATGGTCGGGATAGGTCTTGGCCGCGCGCTCCAGATAGGTGAGCGGCGTCAGCGGCTGATGGTTGGCCGCGTTCTTGTCGAGATCCTGTTCGTAAGGATTGCCCATCCCATGCTCCCCCGCGATTTTCTTTCAGACGTTCTAATCACAGGCTCGGGCCGCGTCACCACAAACGATGCCACGACGGAGCGCATTCGGCACAATGATGAACCAGATTCGGCGCAAGCGGGAGCATCGCATACCTCTGCCCAGTTTGACTTTTGTCGAGAGCCGTGAATAATGTCAGCTGAGGAGACGGCATGGCGATCCGACCGGCAGAACAACTCATCCACAAGGCCGCCTGGCTCTACTATGCCCATGGCCTGCGGCAGGACCAGGTGGCGAGCCAGCTTAACATTTCCCGTGCCTCGGTCGCCATGTACCTGCGCAAGGCGCGCGAGACCGGCATCGTCAACATCTCGACTTCGACCCAGCTTTTCACCGACGACGTGCTGGCGCGCAAGCTCGAGGATGCGCTGAGCCTCGACGCCGTCTGGATCGCGCCGGAGAATGATCATATTGCCGACCCGTCGACGGAAATCGCCGTGCTGGCGGCGAGCGTCTTTCTCGAACTGGTCAAGAAGGGCGACCGCATCGGCGTCGCCTGGGGCCGCACCGTCTATATGATTGCCGACGTCATGTCCTATGCCGATCTGCAGGATGTCACGGTGGTGCAGCTCTGCGGCAATCTCGGCGCGCCCTATTCCTATCGCCCCGACCAATGCACTATGGAAATCGCGCGGCGGCTCAACGCCAAAGGGCTCAATTTCTACGCGCCGCTGGTGCTGTCTACGGAAGAACTTGCGCGTGCGCTGCGTGCCGAGCCGGTGATCCGGGAACAATTGTCGGGTGTCGGCGAATGCGACCTGGCGTTATACTCGGTCGGCGCGGTCGACGCCGACAGCCATCTGGTCAAATGCGGCGCGCTGACGCCAAGTGAAATGGCGGATCTGCGCAGCCAAGGCGCTGCCGGCGTGATTGCCGGGCAGATCATAGACGCCGAGGGCAAGGTGCTCGACTGCAGTTATAACAGGCGGGTGATCTCCGCCGAGCTTGCATCGCTGCGCGCCATCGCCAGGCGGTTGGTGGTGGTGCAGGAGGACAGCAAGTTCGAACCGCTGCTCGCGGCGATCGCCGGCGGCCTTTGCACGCATCTGGTGGTCGGCGCGCACATGGCGCAGCGGCTCCTGGATCATGCTGCTGCCACGACAGAAAAGGCCTCCTAGGAAATCCCCTCTCCGTCGCCGGCGCATTGTCATCAAAGCGTCGCGGCATTCCTGTTTCACCATCAAAGACAAACAACCGGACGAAGCGAACATGAAGAATTTGTGGAATGACGAAGCAGCCGAAAAACTCGTCGCCGACTACGCGAAAAAGGGTGTCGGCCGCGACCTGGCGCTGCGCGTCTACACGACCCGGCTGCTCGGCGGCGAACCACGGCTGGTCCTGCATGGCGGCGGCAACACTTCTTGCAAGACGACGGCAACCGACCTCGTCGGCGACCAGTGGGACGTGCTGTGCGTCAAGGGCAGCGGCTGGGACATGGGCGTCATCGAGCCGCAGGGCCTGCCGGCGGTCAAGCTCAAGCCGCTGCTCAAGGCGCGCGCGCTGAACAGGCTGGCCGACGAGGACATGGTTGCCCTGCAACGCGTCAACCTCATCGATCCGTCCTCGCCCAACCCGTCGGTCGAGACGTTGCTGCATGCCTTCCTGCCGCACAAATTCGCCGACCACACGCACTCGACCGCCATTCTCGCCATCGTCGACCAGGAGGACTCCAAGCCGCTGGTGAAGACGGTTTTCGGCAGCAAGATGGGTTACGTGCCTTACATCATGCCCGGCTTCGACCTCGCCAAGGCGGCTGCCGACATCTTCGACGCCGATCCTGACGTCGAGGGCCTGATCCTCGACAAGCATGGCATCTTCACCTTCGGCGACGATGCGAAGCAGGCCTACGACCGGATGATCCATTATGTGAACGTCGCCGAGGACTATATTGCCGCAAGCGGCAAGCCGAAGGCGGCAAAGGCAGCCTTGCCGGCAAAGCTCGCGACGCCGGCGTCGATCGCGCCGATGCTGCGCGGCGCGGTGGCGGTAGCGCGCGGCGAAGGCCGCTTCGACCGAATGGTCAGCGATTTCCGCACTTCGCCGGCAATTGTCGATTTCATCAATTCAGCCGAGATCGCCGATTATGCCGGGCGCGGCGTCTCGACGCCCGATCTGTCGATCCGCATCAAAACCGGGCCGATGGCGCTGCCGGCGCCCGACGCGGACAAGGCCGGCGACTACAAGGCGGTGATCAAGAGCCATGTCGACGCGTTCGCCAAGGATTATCGCGCCTATTTCGAAACCAATGATGCGCTCGACGACGTCAAGCGCACCATGCTTGACCAGATGCCGCGGCTGACGCTGGTGCCCGGCCTCGGCATGTTCGGCCACGGCCGCACCCTGAAGGACGCGAAGATCGCGTCGGATGTCGGTGAGATGTGGATCGAGGCAGTGCGTGGCGCCGAGGCCGTCGGCCGGTTCCATCCGCTTTCCAAGGCCGACCTGTTCCCGCTCGAATACTGGTCGCTGGAACAGGCCAAGCTCGCCTCCAACAAGCCGAAGCCGCTGACCGGCCAGGTGGTGCTGATCACCGGCGGTGCCGGCGCGATCGGTGCAGCGACGGCAAAGCTGTTCGCCGACAATGGCGCCCATGCCGTCGTCGTCGATCTCGACGCCGAAAAAGCCGCCGATGCAGCGAAGAAAGCCGGCAACAATTCGATCGGCGTCGCCGCAGACATCACCGACCCGGCACAGGTGCGTGCCGCCTTCGACAAAGCGGTCGCCGTGTTCGGCGGTGTCGACATCCTGGTTTCCAATGCCGGCGCCGCCTGGGAAGGCCGCATCGGCGAGCTCGACGATGCACTTTTGCGCAAGAGTTTCGAGCTCAATTTCTTCGCCCACCAATCGGTGGCGCAGAATGCCGTGCGCATCATGCTCGAGCAGGGCACCGGCGGCGTGCTTCTGTTCAACACCTCCAAGCAGGCCGTCAACCCCGGCCCGAAGTTCGGCGCCTATGGCGTGCCGAAGGCGGCGACGCTGTTCCTGTCCAGGCAGTACGCGCTCGACTATGGCGCGCATGGCATCCGCTCGAACGCCGTCAACGCCGACCGCATCCGCTCGGGCCTTTTGACCGACGCCATGATTGCCAGCCGCTCAGGCGCGCGCGGCGTGTCGGAGAAGGACTACATGTCCGGCAATCTGCTCGGCCAGGAAGTGACGGCGCAGGACGTGGCGCAGGCCTTCCTGCATCACGCGCTGGCCGACCGCACCACCGCCGACGTGACGACCGTCGACGGCGGCAATATCGCGGCAGCGATGCGGTAGGGAAAACCGGCCGAGACTGACGCAAAACAGGCGAAGGTATTCGGGATCTGCAGCTACAGCTGTTCTCGGATGCCTTCCCACGCCATTCTGCCCAACCGTGATTCGGCCTCGTCATTGCCGCCATGTGCATGCAATGTCGAGCGTGGTGTGTTCTCGCCAGGCAAGAGAATGCGATGCCCCGCATCCGGCGATGACACGAGATGTGTGATCTTGCCTGCTTCGCTGCGCCGCCGAACAATTTCTGTCGCGAACCATAGGGAGGGCCACAGCGCATCGTCACCGCCTGCGACCAGCAGGATCTCGGCCGATGCGGTCTCAACGGGGATGGTCGCCGCAGCCGCTTCCTGCCTGAAGGTTTTCAAGCAATGTTCGAAGAGTCCCCTGTAGGATACCAAGCCATCCACGTATTCTGGTGTCCAGTTTGGATCCGTCGGCACAAACGGCAGGGGGATTCCGTCGAGCGACCATGAGGATCGTTCAGGCCAGCTGACGCCATCCGGGCCAGCACCAATATTTCCCCAAATCACCGATGACGGGCTGATGGCGACCACAGCGTCGATGCGCGGGTCATGGACCGCCGCAAGCAGTGAGGCCTCGGCACCCTTGGATGTGCCGACATAGACGATGCGGTGGCATCCTGTTTCAAGGAGACAATCGGTTGCCGCGAAGAAGGTTTCGAGGGGAATTTCGCATATTCCGGGAGGCTGGCCCTCACCGCTAAACCATTGCAGGGCCAAAGCCGACGAGCCCTCGTTTGCAAAGAGCCGTGCGCGCCCGACATCGACGCGGCCACTCGACCCACCCAGCACCACGACACCCGTGGTGGCCTGCGGGCATCGAAACAAGGTTCCGGCGACGGCGCCGGACAGGTTTTCCTCGATTGCCGCTTGGACTTCCATATACGCACCGAACCTTGGGCCGGAGCCTGGCGCCGGCTGCAGATATTCGGCAAAAAGGCCGCCTGCAGCAAGCGGCTGCAGGCGGCCTTCGATAGCGAAAGTTACTTGGCGTTCGGGTTCGGCATCCAGGCCGGCATCGCGACATCGGCGTGGGCGAACTGCGGCAGCTTGGCCGACAGGTCCTCCATGTTCTTGATGTCCTTGTCGATGAGGTCCTTCTGGGTGATCAGTGTCGGCGGCACGACGACGTTGTGGCCGGGGTCTTCACCGGCCAGCAGCTGTGCCAGCGCACGCACCGAGACCTGGCCGACGACGGCCGGGTTGGTCGCGGCGGTCGCGGCCCAGGCGCTGTCGGGCTCGCGCATCGCAGCGATGTCCGAGGTCGAAATGTCGGCCGAATAGATCTTGATGCCCTTGTTCAAGCCCGCTTCGTCGACAGCGATCTTCACGCCCTTGGCGAATTCATCATAGGGAGCGAACATCACCTTGATGTCGGGATGCGCCGTCAGCACCGAACGCGCCTGGTTGGCGACGGAGTTGGCGATCGGATTGTCGAGCGTGCCGAACATCGCGACTTCCTTGATGCCGGCATATTTCTTCTTGACGTCAACCCAGGTCTCGTTGCGGCGGTCGAGCGGCGCGATGCCGGCGACATAGACATAGCCGGCATTCCAGCTCTCGCCATTGTCCTTGACCGCCTGCTCGAGCGCGAGGCGGGCCAAGTCGCGATCGGACTGTTCGATCTGCGGGATCTTGGGGTTTTCGACATTGACGTCGAAGGCCACAACCTTGATGCCGGCGTCGACCGCACGCTGCGCGGCATCCTTCATCGATTCCGTCAGGCCGTGCTGGATGATGATGCCCTGCACGCCGAGCGCGATGGCCTGGTCGACCATGTCGGACTGAAGAGCGGCATCCTGGCGGCTGTCGAGGACGCGCAGGTCGATGCCGAGCGCCTTCGACTGCGCCTCGACGCCCGAGAGATAGGCCTGGAAGAAGTCACCGGTCGAGAGATAGCGCACTAGCGCGATCTTGACGCCGGGCTTGTCGAAGGGCGCCGGCTTGTCCGCGGCAAAAGCCGGAAACTGCATCAGCATGGTTGCGCCGGCCAATCCGAGCGCCACCTTCCCCAGAAGTCTTCTTGTAATGCTCACTTTGTTTTCCTCCACTCTTGTTGAACTCGAAAATCCTGTTCCGGTCGAAAGCTATCTCCTGCCCCTGCCCGAAAGCGCAAAGGTGAAGACAAGGGCGACGACCAGAACCACGCCCTTGATGAAATCCTGCGTGTAGTAAGGCGCGTTCATCATCGTCAGGCCTTGCAGCAAGATGCCGACGAACAGCGCGCCGATGGCGGTGCCGAACGCATTCGGCTTGGCGGCACCCAGCACCGCGTAGCCGATCAGCGCCGCGGCAACCGCATCGAGCAGCAGATTATTACCCGAGGCGATGTCGCCGCGTCCAAGCCGGGCAGCGAGCAAAATGCCGCCGATCGAGGCAAAAACACCTGAAATGACGTAAGCCCAGATCTTGTATGCCTTGACAGGCGCACCGGCGAGTTCGGCGGCGCGCTCATTGCTGCCGACGGCATACATCATGCGGCCGAAACGGGTGTATTCGAGGAAGAACCAGATCAGCACGGCGAGCACGAGCAGCACCACCACCGACACTGGAATGAGGTTCGGGATGAAGAAGTCGAAGCGGTGGCGGCCGAGCGCCAGGAAGGCGTCGGAGAATTTGCCGTTGGCGACCGAACCGTCCGGCATGGTCATGCCGGTGGCGATCGAGCGGCCTTCGGTTGGAATGCGCTGCAGGCCGACGAGCAGGAACATCATGCCGAGCGTCGCCAGCAGATCGGGCACACGCATGTAGACGATCAGCCAGCCATTGATCAGGCCGACGATGGCGCCGATGAGCAGGCAGACGACGACCGCGACAAGGGCGTTCTGCTCCAGCACCACCATGACATAGGCGGCCGCCATCATGGCTGAGGTGGCGACCGAGCCGATCGACAGATCAAAACCTCCGACGACCAGCGTGGCGGTGACGCCGAGCGCCAGCACGCCGGTGATGGCGAC
>NZ_RZQA01000609.1:0-3962 GCF_004022915.1 Mesorhizobium sp. M7A.F.Ca.US.006.04.2.1 | reverse complement strand
ACGGCACCTTCCCCGATTATCAGCGGGTCATTCCGACAGGCAACGACAAGAAGCTGATCATCGACCGCCAGAGCTTTGCCGCCGCCGTCGATCGTGTCTCGACCATCTCTTCCGAACGCGGTCGCGCGGTGAAGCTGTCGATCAGCGAGGGTCAGGTGACGCTTGCGGTCAACAATCCGGATTCAGGCAGCGCCACCGAAGAACTGTCCGCTGACTATTCATCCGATCCGATCGAGATCGGCTTCAACGCCAAGTACCTGCTCGACGTTGCCGCGCAGCTGACCGGCACGGAGGCCAAGTTCATGCTGGCGGATGCCGGTTCGCCGACGCTGATCCACGACATGGCCGACGAGACCGCACTCTATGTGCTGATGCCGATGCGCGTGTAGCGGCGCGGTGTCAGCACTTCGGTCCTGTTGTGGACCGGCGGCAAGCGCGATATTTACGGCGACTTCTATAGGCGGATAGCGGTTGCCGGCACAGAACCATATAAGTAAGCTAACACTTACTAATTTCCGCAACTATGCGGCGCTGACGATCGATCTGGCGCCAGGTGCCGTGGTTTTTTCCGGCGACAACGGCGCCGGCAAGACCAATCTCCTCGAAGCGATCTCCTTTTTGACACCGGGACGTGGCTTGCGCCGCGCGCCCTACGCCGATGTCGCGCGCGAGGGCGGCGACGGCGGCTTTGCGCTGCATGCCCGGCTCGACGGACCTGATGGCCAGGTCGAGATCGGAACAGGCATTTCCGGCGGTGACACCGCCGGCGAAGGCGGCAGGCGGGTACGCATCAACGGAGCTTCGGCGCGTTCGGCCGAGGACATGCTGGAATGGCTGCGCGTGGTTTGGCTGACGCCAGCCATGGACGCGTTATTCACCGGACCGGCCGCGGATCGCCGGCGCTTCCTCGACCGGCTGGTGCTGGCGATCGATCCCGGCCACGGGCAACGTGCGATCGACTACGAGAAGGCGATGCGCGGTCGTAACCGACTGCTTACCGAAAGCTCTCGGGACGACCGCTGGTTCGACGCTATCGAGACGCAGATGGCCGAAACCGGTGTGGCGATTGCCGCGGCGCGCGCCGAGATGGTGCGCCTGCTGGCCGCCATGATCGACAGGCTGCCCGACACGGGACCGTTTCCGCAAGCCGATATCGGCCTTTCAGGCGAGCTGGAAGCCGAGATTGCCGTGGCGCCGGCGGTCGATGTGGAGGAACGCTTCCGTCGGACGCTTGCCGAGGGCCGCGAGCGCGATCGCGCCGCCGGGCGTACGCTCGACGGCCCGCACCGTTCGGACCTGGTGGTTCGGCACCGCCCCAAGGCGATGCCGGCCGAGCTCTGCTCGACCGGCGAGCAGAAGGCGCTGCTGGTCGGCATCGTGCTGTCGCACGCAAGGCTGACCGGCGAAATGTCGGGCATGACGCCGATCCTGCTGCTCGACGAGATCGCTGCGCATCTCGACAGCGGGCGGCGCGCGGCGCTGTTTTCCATCCTGGAGGAACTGAACTGCCAGGCATTCATGACAGGAACCGATGCTGCGCTGTTTTCCAGTCTCCAGGGCCGTGCGCAATTCCTGACCGTCGACCACGGGACGGTTGGGCCAACCGAAGACCCCTGACAAGGTTTTTCCGTGCCTGTATGATCAGGCAATGACCACTGCCGCCCTGACCGCAGACGAGATCGAACGCTATGCCCGCCACATCGTGCTGCCGGAAATCGGCGGCGCCGGACAGCAGAGGCTGAAGCAGGCCCGGGTGCTGGTCATCGGCGCCGGCGGGCTGGGCGCCCCGGTGCTTGAATATCTTGCCGCCGCCGGCGTCGGCACGCTTGGCGTGGTCGATGACGACACCGTTTCGCTCTCCAACCTGCAGCGTCAGGTCATTCACGGCACCGACACTGTCGGCCTGCTGAAAACCGACAGCGCCAAGGCGGCAATCGCCCGCATCAATCCCAATACCACAGTCGAACCGCATACGTTCCGGCTGACCACGGACAATGCGCCTGCCCTCGTCGCCCGCTATGACATCGTCGTCGACGGTTCCGATAATTTCGAAACGCGCTACGCCGTGGCCGATGCCTGCGCGAGCGCTGGGAAACCGCTGGTGCATGCCGCCGTCGGACGCTTCGACGGCTCGGTCACGGTGCTGAAGCCCTTCGAAGACGGCAAGGACGGCAAGCCCAACCCAGGCTATCGTGACCTGTTTCCCGAAGCGCCACCGCCGGGCCTGGTGCCGTCCTGCGCCGAAGTCGGCGTGCTTGGCGCGCTGACCGGCGTCATCGGCACGCTGCAGGCCATGGAGGCGGTCAAGCTGATCACCGGCGTGGGCGAACCGCTGGTCGGCCGGCTGCTGCTTTATGATGGGCTGGCGGCGCGCTTCGACACCATCCGTTACAAGAGAAGCTGAATTCTTGGGCCGGATCGAAGCAGTCTCCATCAGGCGGATCCCGACCGATTTCGACCGTTGGGACGATGTGCTCGCATTGATCATGCGTGCCTTCGCCTCGATGGACGATGTCATCGACCCGCCCTCCTCGGCCCACCTTTTGACCGCAGACACTCTGCGGGACAAGGCAGGGCGGGAGACCGGCTTCGTGGCGCTCAAGGGCGATCGGATCGTCGGCTGCGTCTTTGCCCTTGAAAAGGTGGCAGAGTTCTATGTCGGCAAGCTCGCCGTGGCGCCGGACTGCCAGGGACAAGGCATTGGACGGCAGCTGATGCAGGCGGTCGAAGACCTTGCCCGCAGCCGCGGCAAGGCCGCCATCGAGCTTCAGACGCGGATCGAGTTGACCGCAAACCATGCGGCCTTTGCTCGCCTCGGCTTTCGCGAAACTGAACGGACGGCGCATGACGGCTATGCCAGGCCGACTTCGGTCACCATGCGCAAAGCCCTCCCGTAAGTCTTATCTTACGGTTTGTGGGCCACGGATATTGCACCGCGACAGCATCAGGTCCTGAGCGGCAGCACGCGGTCTGGTGGGCGGTGGCCGTCAACGAAGGCGCGGATGTTGATGATGACCTTTTCACCCATGTCGATACGGCCCTCGAGCGTCGCCGAGCCCATATGCGGCAAAAGCACGACCTTGTTCTTGGCCGCGAGCTTCAGCAGCTTGCCGTTCAAGGCCGGCTCGTGCTCGTAGACATCGAGGCCGGCGCCGGCGATCTTGCCGTCCTGGATCAGCTTGACCAGTGCTTCCTCGTCGATGATGTCGCCGCGCGCGGTGTTGACGACATAGGCGGTGGGCTGCAGTAGCGCCAGCCGCCGCGCCGAAAGCAGATGGAAGGTTGCCGGCGTCGAGGGACAGTTGACCGAGATGATATCCATGCGGGCCAGCATCTGGTCGAGGCTTTCCCAATAGGTCGCCTCCAGCCCGTCTTCCACGGCCGGCAGCACGCGGTGGCGGTTGTGATAGTGGATCGACAGTCCGAAGGCCTTGGCCCGCCTGGCTACGGCCGTGCCGATCCGCCCCATGCCGACAATGCCGAGCCGCTTGCCCCAGATGCGCCGGCCCAGCATCCAGGTCGGCGACCAGCCGGCCCATTTCTTGTCGCCGGTGAGCACATTGGCGCCTTCCGCGAGCCGCCGCGGCACCGCCAGCATCAGCGCCATCGTCATGTCGGCGGTGTCTTCGGTCAGGACATTCGGCGTGTTGGTGACGGTGATGCCCCTCTTGGCCGCAGCCGCGACATCGATCTTGTCGACGCCGTTGCCAAAATTGGCGATCAGCTTGAGGTTGTCGCCTGCCTGAGCGATCAGCGCCGCGTCGATATTGTCGGTAATGGTCGGCACCAGAACGTCGGCTTCCTTGACCGCCGCGACCAGTTCCGGCTGCGTCATCGGCCGGTCCTCGACATTCAGCCTTGCGTCGAACAGTTCGCGCATGCGGGTCTCGACCGGGTCGGGCAGCTTGCGCGTGATGACGACAAGAGGCCTTTTTTTGCCTGCCATTGTTTCCCTCTCGAGT
>NZ_RZQA01000608.1:0-3968 GCF_004022915.1 Mesorhizobium sp. M7A.F.Ca.US.006.04.2.1 | reverse complement strand
GTCTTGAGCTGGTCAGACGGCGTCGTTTTCCCAACGATCGAGGAATGCTTCGATCGGCATTGCCTGCATGTCGGGAACCGCTCTGGCGAGCTTTTCGACCGGCCAGTTCCACCAGGCGAGAGCTTCGATCCGCGCCGCGATATCCGGAGCGAAGCGTGGCCGGAGAGCCTTCGCCGGCACGCCGGCGACGATCGCGTAGGGCGGCACATCACGCGTCACCACTGCGTTGGCGCCAACCACCGCGCCATTGCCGATGGTGACCCCGGGCATGATCACCGCGCCGTGGCCGATCCAGACATCATGGCCGATGGTCACGGCTTTCGCCTGCCGCCGTTCGCGGAAGGCGGCATCGACGCCCAGCCAGCGAAAATACTCGTTCGGCCGGTAGCTGAGCTTGTGCTGGGTCAGCCGCTCTATGGGATGCTCCAGCGCATTGATGCGGCTGTTGGCGGCGATCGAGCAGAATTTGCCGATCGTCGTGTAGATCGCTTCCGAATGGCGTTCGAAATAGGAGAAGTCGCCGACGGTGACCTCGCGAAGCACCACCCGCTCGCCGATCGAGGCATAACGCCCAAGCTTGCACGCCTTCAACTCCGCGGTCGGATGGATGCGTGGCTCGGGGTCTTTCGGGACGAGATCTTCGGAACGGTCCATGCCGGCGGCTTTACCCCTAGGCGATTGGTCCCGCAAGCGGGGCCAATCGTCCGTCAGATCGTTTCCCGGCAAGGATTCGCCCAGGCGATTGGTCCCGCAAGCGGGGCCAATCGTGCGCCCGGGAAGGAACTGAATAGCCTATTGCGGCTTGCCTTTGCTCCACACCACGTTCTGGCCGTAGAGCGGCACGGTGGTGACCGACATTTTCGCCGAGCCGTTCTGCACCTGGCGCGAATGCGAGAGATAGATCAGCGTCTCGTTGGCCTTGTCGTAGATACGGTTCACCACCTGCTTCTTCCAGATCAGGCTGATGCCTTGCTTGAACACTTCCTCGCCGCCCTCGCTCATGTCGATGTCGCCGATGGTGATCGGGCCGGTCTGGCGGCAGGAGATCGAGGAATCGGACGGATCCTCGAACCAGTTGCCCTTGTGCAGGCGATCGATGATGCCGCGATCGAAATAGGAGACGTGACATGTCACGCCCTCCACCTTGGGGTCCTTGATCGCCTCGACGATGATGTCGTTGCCGAGCCAGTCGACGCCGACCTTGCCGACTTCATCGGCCACGGCGGCCCCGGCACCTAGGACAACGCACGCGGCCAAGGCACCGCCGATCAGTCTTCGCCCAATCAGTCCGTGCCCAATCAGTCGTTGCAAGGGACCCTCCTGCGGTTCGAGTTGCCGGTCACAGGTGGGGCGAGCGGCCCGGCTTTGCAAGCAGATAGGTCGACACCGCAGCGGTTGCGGCAACGCGGCACTTTGCCTGTGCGGGGCCGAACCGCTAAGACTGTCGCACAGGCGCGGCATTGAGCCGGCGCGACGATTTCTGCAGACGGACTTTTCTGATGATGCGTTCTATCCTGGTCGGTATTCTCGTCCTGATGGCGGCCGGCATCGGCTGGCTGACTTTCGACTGGTATCGCGGCCACTATGGCGGCGAGCCATTCGGGGCCGCCTTTACTCTGGTCGACCAGAAAGGCGCGCCGATCACCGAAGCCGCCTTCCGGGGCCAGCCCAGCGTCGTCTTCTTCGGCTTCACCCATTGCCCCGAGGTCTGCCCGACCACGCTGTTCGAACTGGCCGGCTGGCTGAAGACGCTCGGCGACGACGGCAAGAACCTGCACGCCTATTTCGTATCGGTCGATCCGGAGCGCGACACGCCTGAGGTGATGAACGCCTATGTCAGCAATTTCTCCGACCGTATCGTCGGCATCACGGGCGCTCCGGACAAGGTCCATGCCATGGCCAAGTCGTTCGGCATCTATTGGAAGAAGGTCGACACGGGCGACGGCGACTACACGATGGATCATACCGCCTCGGTGCTGCTGCTCAACGCCAAGGGCGATTTTGCCGGCACAATCGCCTACGGCGAAAGCGCCGATACGGCCATCGCCAAGCTGAAGCGGCTGGCGGCGAAAGGCTGATTACCATTTCATGACCCAGACGCGCCTTTACTTCACCACCGGAAAGATCGAGTCCGTCAGCATTTTCGCGGCGCTTGAGGCGGCCTTCGAGGAAGAGGGGCTGCCGATCGCCGTGCTGGAGGTCGACGAGGACAAGGACATCCACGAAGTATCGCTCTATGCCGATGGCGACGTCGATGCGGTCGAGACCCGCTTGAAGGACATCCTTGCCGGCCTTTCCCTGTCGAAGCCGATCGAGCGCGAGCCCCTGCCCGACATCGACTGGGTGGCGCATTCGCTGGAAGAGCTGAAGCCGGTGCGTGCCGGACGTTTCTTCGTCCACGGCGCACATGACCGCAGGAAACGCCACAGCGGCGAACTCGCCATCGAAATCGAAGCCGGCCTCGCCTTCGGCACCGGCCATCACGGCACCACCGCCGGCTGCCTGGAAATGCTGGAAAGAGTGGTCCGGCGCGAACACCCGCGCAATGCGCTCGACCTCGGCACCGGCAGCGCGGTACTGGCGATCGCCGTCGCCAAGCTGGCGCACATTCCGGTGCTGGCCACCGACATCGATCCGGTGGCGGTGCGGGTGGCTGCCGCCAATGCGCGGCTCAACCACGTCAAGGCACTGGTGGAAACAGCAACCGCGCCCGGCTTTCACCATCCGATCTTCGGCAAGCGCGCGCCCTTCGATCTGATCGTCGCCAACATATTGGCGCGGCCGCTGATGCGGCTGGCGCCGCAAATGGCCCATCATATCGCACTTGGCGGCTCGATCGTGCTGTCGGGCATCCTCGAGCGCCAGCGGGACGCGGTCATCTCGGCCTATGTCGGCCAGAATTTCCGCCATGTCAGAACCTTGCACCGCGAGGGCTGGGTGACGATCCACCTGAAGCACTAGACCGGCACCGACCGAGCCTGGACCAAATTCCCCCAGTTGTCAGTCCGGCGATGCTGTAGCAGGTTGCACGCAGCCGGAAATCGATTCCGATTTCCGCGACCGTACGTTACGGTTGCGCGGACTGCAGGAGACCCGCCATGTTCCAGACCTTCGATTCCGCGGGCGACCCGGCCGTCGGCGAACCGCGCGTGGCGCTGCTGCGCCAATGGCTTGAAGCCAACGGGCTGGACGGCTTCATCGTCCCGCGTGCCGACGAGCATCAGGGCGAATATGTCGCCGATCGTTCGGCGCGGCTGAAATGGCTGACCGGCTTCAGCGGCTCGGCCGGCGTCGCCATCGTCCTGCGCGATCGCGCCTTCGTCTTTGTCGACGGGCGCTACACGCTGCAGGTGCGCAGCGAGGTCGATCTCGACGTCTTTTCGATCGAAAGCCTGGTCGACAATCCCCCGGCAGTCTGGCTGAAAGACAATCTCGGCAAGGGCGCACGACTCGGCTTCGATCCATGGCTGCACACGATCAGCGAGGTCAAGGCGCTGCAGGCCTCAGTCGACAAGAACGGCGCCGTACTGGTGCCGCTCGACAAAAACCCGATCGACATCATCTGGAAGGATCAGCCCGACGCGCCGGTGGCCCCGGTCGAGCTCCACCCGATCGGCTTTGCCGGCGAGCTCGCCAAGGACAAGCTGGCGCGGCTGGCGGCGGCGATCGCCAAGGACGGCGCCACCCATGCGGTGCTGACCGACCCCTCCTCCATCGCCTGGGCCTTCAACATCCGTGGCGGCGACGTGCCGCACACGCCGCTGGCGCTCGGCTTCGCCATCCTCGCCGCCGATGGGTCGCACCAGCTTTTCATGGATAAGCGCAAATTCTCGCGCCAGGTCGCCGCCTACCTCACCCAGCTCGCCGAGCCGCATGAGCCCGGCGAATTCGAAGCCGCGATCACAGCGCTTGCCAAGAGTGGCGCGAAAATCGCGCTCGACCCGGTGCTGGCGGCTGACCGGCTGCGC
>NZ_RZQA01000607.1:0-3972 GCF_004022915.1 Mesorhizobium sp. M7A.F.Ca.US.006.04.2.1 | reverse complement strand
TGCCACCCTCGCTGGCGCGGGCGTCGAACTGGTCGTCCCAATTGCCGCGCGCCGAGGATTTCAGGATATCACCGATCACATCCTGCGCATTGGCGCCGCCGGCGACCACCGCGGCTGCGAGCGCGGAGGCTCCGGACAGGAAAAAACGACGGCTGGTTTTCATGGACGTTCCAGACATTGGTAGCAGTTCGATCACTTGCTGCGTTGATCACCGGGCGATCTCGCCCGCACTGTAAAATTGGCAATCTTAACAATTAGCCAACCATGGTCCGTATCAGCTTGGTGTGACAATGCACAGGCGCGATACGGGCTGCGGGTGAACGCATGGCCTTCACCACAGCATCACTGCCATTCTCGGTTCCATTGGAATATGGCGGCAACGTGGCCTTGCGGCCAAATCCGACCGGCCAGCATTCCGAAAAGAACGGACCGTGCTTTTTGGGTATCGATCGGCGATCGACCACGCGGTGCAATGACCAGCCAAATCAAAGAAAGGCCGATGCCTCTCGGCACCGGCCCTGACTGAAGGTCGATATTTCGGCCGCGCTTCTGTGGCGCGGGCCGGATCCGATGCGGCGGATGTCTTACATCCTTACATCCGGTAGGCGATGGTGTCGTTCCAGAAGCGGTCGAGCCGCTGCAAAGCGCGGTTCATCTGCTTGAACTCATCGGTGTTGATGCCGCCGACCTGTTCGATCGAGCCGACATGACGCTCATAGAGGCCGGCGACGACCTCGGCCACCTCATTGCCCTTCGGCGTCAGCGAGACACGGACCGAACGGCGGTCGATGCGCGCGCGCTGATGGTTGATGAAGCCGAGATCGACCAGCTTCTTCAGATTGTAGGAGACGTTCGAGCCGAGATAGTAGCCACGCGAGCGCAGCTCGCCGGCGGTCAGTTCGGAATTGCCGATGTTGAACAGCAGCAGTGCCTGGATGGCATTGATGTCGGAACGGCCGTTGCGGTCGAATTCGTCTTTGATCACATCAAGCAGGCGGCGGTGCAGCCGTTCAACAAGCTGCAGCGATTCCATGTACAGGGAACGGATAGCCTCACGGCGATCGTCGGATACGTTGGCGGTCTTCGCCGCCGGACGCGAATTGATCATTGTCTTTGCCTCTCGTTTGTCGCCCTGGTGATTTTTTGTTTTTCACCTTGATCGCGACACTATCGAATACTCATAAAATTCGACTTAAACGCTAGGGCTAACAAGAGCTTACCGGTAAGGGGTTTCGGAAGAGGCTTAACGAACGGTCACCCGAGCAAGGATAATTAACCTAAAGATTTCGGCAACGATTGCAGGGCTCATTCGAGGCGACAGCCGGGCCGCCAATGGGTTCACGGCTTAGTGGCGGACCGGGCGCTTCTGCAGGTAGATGACGACGCGAAAGACGATATAGAGCACCGCCACCGCCGCATGCGAGACGACAATCAGCAAGCGGTGGCCGAACAACTCGGGAAAGCCGGCGTACATGACCGTCTCGGTCACCGCGCAAATGAACCATATCACCGGGCCCCAGGACGCCAGCATCCACAGGCCGGCAGCGGCAAAGGGAAAGAACACGGCGAGCACCACCGCCGCGACCTGCCAGTGCACGGGCATCAGGTCGAAACGCCACAGTGTGCCCGGATAAAAGCCGATCAGCTTGATCCAGTAGAGAATGCCGAACAGCAGGCAGTAGCCCGATATGACGCGCTGGAACCAGGCGAAGATCACCTCCACCCCGGAGGGCTGCAGAACGATGCGCCTTGAGGTCACCTCGCTCATATCAGGAGTTCCCGTTCGCCGAGCGGAGCGAAATAGGCATCGACATCCGCTTCGCTGACCGCAGCGAGGCTTGCCGGCCGCCATTGCGGCTTCGAGCCCTTGTCGATGATGGCAGCGCGGATGCCTTCGTAGAAATCATGGCCGGCGAGCATCCGGTTGAGGATGCGGAACTCCATCTTCATGCAGGCTTCCATGGACAGCGTCAGTCCGGCGCTGATCTGCCGCCAGGCGACGCGCAGGCTAGTCGGCGAGCGGGTGCGGATCGTCGCCAGCGTCTTTGCCGCGAACTCATCGGCGGCGGCCGCACGCTCGAGGCTGTCGATGACGCGGTTCAGGGACGGTTGCGAAAAATGACGGACAATCGCCTCCAGCGTCGGCCTGTCGGTTTCTCGCCTTGCCTGCACGAAGAAGCCGCGCAGCACCGATTCCGGATCGCCGGTCAACGCCAGCCGGTCGAGGAAGCCAGCCTGGTCCTCGGCCTTGATGGTATGGGTGGCCAGCCCAGACCACAGCGCATCGCCATATCGAATGCGATTGCCGGTCAGCGCCAGATACATGCCGAAGGAGCCGCCGAGATCGGGCAGCAGGTGGCTGGCGCCAACATCCGGAAAGAAGCCGATGCCGACTTCCGGCATGGCAAACTGGGCATTCTCGGTCATCACCCGGTGCGAGCCGTGGAAGGAGATGCCGACGCCGCCACCCATGACGATACCGTCGATCAGGGCGACATAGGGCTTCTTGTAGCTGTTGATGCGGGCGTTGAGCCGGTATTCGTCGGCGAAGAACTCGACCGGCGGTTTTCCCGCCCGACCTGTCTCATAGACATGCAGGATATCGCCGCCGGCCGAAAAGGCCCTGCCCTCTGCCTTGACGACGATGACGTCGATGCCCTGGTCGGCCTCCCAGGCGGAAAGAGCGGCGTCGAGCGCCCCGATCATGCGGTGCGTCAAGGCATTGAGCGCCTGCGGCCGCGTCAAGGTGACGACGCCGGCCCGGCCCAGATGTTCGAAGCGGATCTCGTCGCCTCCGCCAAAATCCATCGTGAAAGAATCCCTCTCCCGGCCGCCGGGACTGAAGTGCTAAAGCGTGGCGCATGGGTGCGTCAATGGCGAGGACACCGGTGCAAGCTCTGGCCCGGACCAGGAGCCAGTGCTAAAAATGGAGCTGCAATACGGAAAACTGGGTAGAGTTCATTGCAGCGTACCTGGTGGGTCTTCGAACGGGACGATTGTTTATGACTCGATTTTCGCACCTTGCGCCGGTGGCAATCGGGCTGAGCCTCTGCTTGGCTGTTCACCCGGTCATGGCGGGGACTTTGGAAGACCTCTACAGCTCGCAGACCATCGTCAACGGCAAGTACGAGAAGAACCGCCAGTCCGGCTTCAAGCGCTGCCTCGACGCGGTTCTGGTGCGGGTTTCCGGCGATCAGCGCCTGCCGGCGAAACCTGAAATGACGGCATTGCGCGACAAAGCCGGCACCTTCGTCGCCAGTTTCCACTATCGCGACCGCATGGAAGGCATTCCCAACCATGACGACCAGGGCACGTACGATCGGCCTCATAATCTCTACTGCCAGTACAAGCCTGCTGACATCGACCCGGTGCTGGCTTCGCTCGGCAGCAGGCCGTGGCTGACCGAGCGGCCACGGCTGGCGGTGTTTTTGGCGACCGAGCGCGGAACAACGCATTACGCGCTCGATGCCGAGGACGACCGTGGCATGCTGATGCGCGAATCGTTCGGCAATGCCGCCGTACCGCTGGCCATGCAGGTGACTTTTCCCACGGTGGCGCAGCTGTCGCAGGCCGGATTGGACGATCAGGCGCTTCGCAATGCCGAGATGACGAAGCTCGACACACTGGCGAAGAGGGCCGGCGCCGACCAGGCGCTTTACGGCAGCCTCGTCTGGAGCGACAAGGAACTGGGCTGGATCGCCGACTGGCGGCTGGTCATGGCCGGCAAGACCTACGTCTGGCAGGTGCGCGGTGTCGGCTTCGACGAGGCTTTCCGTGTCGCCATCAGGGGCGCGGCACAGATTCTGTCAGGCAATGGGCAACCCGAATAGGCCTCGACCCGGTCGCTGGCACAATCGTGCCGCATTGGTCAGCGGCGGGAGCTCGTGGTAAAAGCCTGCCCGAACGAGAGTACTGGCGATGAACAAATTCACCCCCGCAAAGCCCGCCGGCGCGCGCGGCGTCGACGAGATC
>NZ_RZQA01000606.1:0-3992 GCF_004022915.1 Mesorhizobium sp. M7A.F.Ca.US.006.04.2.1 | reverse complement strand
TCTTCATGACGCCGATCTGGAATTCGCCGCCGGTCTGCTTGGTGAAGGCAATCAGGTCGCCGCGCGGCGACCTGATTGCCTTCACCAAGCAGACCGGCGGCGAATTCCAGATCGGCGTCATGAAGACCGATGGATCGGGTGAGCGCATCCTCTCCTCCGGCTTCCAGCAGGAGGGACCGACCTGGGCGCCGAATGGCCGCGTGCTGATGTTCTTCCGCGATTCCGCCGGTGGCCCCAAACTGGTTTCGGTCGATCTGACCGGACGCAACGAGCAATCGATCCCGACGGCGAACTTCGCTTCGGACCCTGCCTGGTCGCCGCTGCTGGAGTAAGAGACGAACTGGGGAATTGAAGAACTGAAGAATGGAGAAGGCGGGCGGCTACATCAAGCGTGCGAAGGATCTAGAGGTTTATAAGCGCGCTTATGTGGTCTCTCTTGGCGTGCATAAAGCTACGCTCGCTTTCCCGAAAATGGAGCAATACGCACTGGCTGATCAGTTGCGCCGCTCCAGCAAGGGAATCTGCGCCAATTTGGCTGAGGGATTTGCCAAGCAGACTCACTCCAAACCCGAATTCGCGCGGTTCATTTCGATGGCAATGGGGTCATGCAGCGAAGTGGAGACGTGAATTTCCTATGCGTTCGACCTTGGATACATCAGCCAGGCACAACACGACGATTGGCTGCGATCCTATGCCCATATCTACGGCATGCTGATCAATCTGAGAGAAAAGCTGAAGTGAATTCTCTCTTCAGTTCCTCAATTCCCCAACTCTTCAATTCCTCTTTTCCATCTCTTTGTCGCGTTTTGGCCGTATTTCCGCCTAGGGTCCGCGCCAACTGTGGCTCATGGCCAATGGCTGCGGACGGGCAGCTTAAACCAAAATTTAACCGTGTTTCTTGAATGCCGGTTAACCCAAACGTGGTTACTGGGTGATCAACGAAATCACTCAAATTAGACCACTCGAATTACGAAGGAGAGGCGGCATGGGCCGTATTGCAGCACTTACCAGAAACCCGGTCATGATCGCGCTGGTGGCGATGCTCGCCATCGCCGGTTGCGCCTCGAAAAAGACGCCGAACAACGCGGCCGATCTTGGCCTTAACGGCGCCGGCGCCGCAACACCCGGATCGGCGCAGGACTTCACCGTCAACATTGGCGACCGCATCTTCTTCGATACGGACTCGACCTCGATCCGTGCCGACGCGCAGACGACGCTCTCGCGCCAGGCACAGTGGCTGAACCAGTACAAGCAGTATGCCATCGTCGTCGAAGGCCATGCCGACGAACGCGGAACGCGCGAATACAATCTGGCGCTCGGCGCCCGCCGCGCAGCCGCTACCCGTGACTTCCTTGTCGCCAAGGGCGTCTCGGCCAGCCGTCTCAAGACCATTTCCTACGGCAAGGAACGTCCGGTCGCGGTTTGCGACGACATCTCTTGCTGGTCGCAGAATCGCCGCGCGGTCACTACGCTTAGCGGCGCTGGCTCCTGAGGCATCATGGACCGGCGCGTCAAAGGACGCGTGGCCGTCTAGCGGTAAAAATGCAACATACTTGTGCGAAAGGCGGCCTTGGGGCCGCCTTTTTCATATCCGGATGCCCGAAACAAAATTTGGCCGAAGTCTCGGCTCCTGCTATGAGCCGAGGGCGCTTGGCTGGTCCCATTCTGATTGGAAGGCGCGAACAAGCTAACGAAATCACTGCGAGAGGCACATGCATTTGAGATCGGTTCTGAGCGGCACGCTTGCGCTGCTGCTCCTATCAGGCGTCACCGCCCTGGCTAGCGGCACCGGGGCGAGCGGCACAGGGCAATCAACCGACAGCGGCTTTACCTTCCATCTTCCCAGTATCGAATTGCCCGGCTTTTTTGGTCAAAAGAAGAAACCGGACCAGATTCAGCTGGTGCAGTCCGATCCTACCGCTGTCACCAGCCTGGAAGAGCAGCTGCGGCAGATGAACGGCAAGATCGAGGAACTCAATTTCCAGGTCCTGCAAATGCAGGAGCAGATCCGCAAGCAGCAGGAAGATAATGAATTCCGCTTCCAGCAGCTGGAAGGTGGCGGCACGCAAGGCGGGCAGCCGCCGGCGCAGAAGAAATCGGACGCCACCACCGGCACCGACAACAACGTGGCGGCGGCCCCGGCAACACGGGCGCCGGCCGATGCCGGCGCCGAGCCCGCCAACGATCAATCGGCAGGCGGCAAGACGGTCGATGACGTCATCGTCGAATCTCCGGATGGCGACCCCGGCAAGGTTATTCCCGGTACGGGAGCGCCGGAAAAGACCTTCGGCAGCATCACCGTCGACAAGAACGGCAATGTCATCGATGCCGGCGGCAACACACAATCGACCGCGCCGGCGCAGGATACCGCGCCAGTCGCCGGGGCGGCGCCCAAGGCCGGCAAATCCGATACGGTGGTCGCGGCGTTGCCCGCCACCAACAATCCGGAAGAGCTCTACCGCAACTCATACCAGTTCATCCTCTCGGGCGACTACGGCACCGCCGAGCAGGGTTTTCGCGACCACATCGCCCGCTTCCCCAAGGATGCGAAAGCAGCGGACGCGCATTACTGGCTGGGCGAGTCATTGCTCGGCCAGCAGAAATACCGCGATGCGGCCGAGACGTTCCTTGCCGCCAGCAAGGACTACCCCAAGGCCAAGAAAGCTCCCGACATGTTGCTGAAGCTCGGCGTGTCGCTGGTCGGCCTCAAGCAGCATGACGTTGCCTGCGCCACTTTCAGCGAGGTCGGCAAGCGCTACCCCGATATTTCCAGCGCGCTCAAGGAACGCGTCAAGCAGGAGAAGGCTCTGGCTGCCTGCTGATCCTTGTCATACATGTCGTTGTCCTGAAACCGGGATCACTTTTGGGCGACATGCATCATGCTCGACACCGAGCCGGACCTTTCGACTAACCCTTTTTCGCATATCGATTTTACCAGCGGCGCTGTTGCGGCCGTGTCCGGCGGCAGCGACTCGACCGCCCTGCTCCTTCTTCTCAAACACCATCTCGAACGTAGGGCGCCGGCAACCAGGCTGCTGGCGGTGACGATCGACCACGGTTTGCGGTCCGGTTCGGCTGCGGAAGCGCAAACAGTGGCGAAGCTGTGCGCCAGGCTCGGAATTTCACACCGCATCCTGACATGGTCGGGTCCAAAGCCATCGACCGGTCTGCCCGCCGCCGCTCGCGAGGCGCGCTACCGGCTGCTAGCCGAGGCGGCACAAGCGGAAGGCATCGGCATGATCCTCACCGGCCATACCGCCGACGACCAGGCGGAAACGGTGCTGATGCGGCACGCGCGGGACGAGGGCCAAGGCCATGCCGGAATGGCCGGCCGGGGACTTGCCGGCATGGCACCGGCCACCCTCTATGACTGGCGCATCTGGATCGTGCGGCCGCTCCTCGGCGTGCGGCGCGCGGTATTGCGCGACGTCCTGCGCCGTCAAAATGTCGGCTGGGCTGACGATCCGACCAATGTCGACGCGGCTTTCGAGCGGCCGCGTGTGCGGGCCGCACTTGCCGGCGAGAGTGTCGAGCATGTGAAGGGCATGTTGATGCTCGCGGGCCAGGCCGCCCTCGAGCGCAGGCAGCTTGGCGCCAGCGCAGCCGGTTTGATCGATGGCTTCGCCAGCCAGCCAGCCATCGGCCTCATCCGCCTCGACCCGTGCCTGCTCTCCTCCGGTGACGAGCAGGCGGCCATCTATGCGTTGCGCATCCTTCTGGCCACGACCGGCGGGATTGCCTTCGTGCCGGATCAGGCCCGCAGCGAGGCTCTGTTCGGTCGGCTGAGGGCTGGATTTCTTTGCGCCACATTGTCGCGGACGGTTGTCGATTCCCGGCGCTCCGGCATATTCCTGCGCCGCGAGGCGCGCGGACTGCCCGCCGCCGCTGCCGCCACCGGCAGCACCCTGTGGGACGGCCGCCGGCACATCACATTGAACGACAGCAGCAGCGCATTGTTGATTGCCCCGTTAGGCACGGCAGCGGCGGCGGGC
>NZ_RZQA01000605.1:0-3999 GCF_004022915.1 Mesorhizobium sp. M7A.F.Ca.US.006.04.2.1 | reverse complement strand
GCCTTGGTTAAGCTCTGCTAGTTCGAGGCCAACACGCGCGCCTATTGCGCGTCGTTCAACTTCCGTGGCGGCGACCAGCAGCAGAAGGTCGGCAACCTCTCCGGCGGCCAGCGCAACCGCGTGCATTTGGCCAAGATGTTGAAGACCGGCGGCAATGTGCTGCTGCTCGACGAACCGACCAACGATCTCGACACCGAAACGCTGGCCGCGCTCGAAGACGCGCTGGAAAATTTCGGTGGCTGCGCGGTCATCATCTCCCACGATCGCATGTTCCTCGACCGCCTGGCGACGCATATCCTCGCCTTCGAGGGCGACAGCCATGTCGAATGGTTCGAGGGCAATTTCGAGGATTACGAGCAGGACAAGATCCGCCGCCTCGGGCCAGATGCCGTCAACCCGCACCGCATGACCTACAAGAGGCTGACGCGGTAAGGGGTTTTCCGGGCGGCGATCTCAACCGGCATGAGGAGCTCAAATGGCTGATTGGTCCGCCGCCCAATATCTGAAATTCGAGGACGAACGCACGCGGCCCGCGCGGGATCTTGTGGCGCAGGTGCCCGTCGACTTTCCGCGCCGGGTCGTCGACATCGGCTGCGGGCCTGGCAACTCGACCGAACTGCTCGTCGGGCGCTGGCCGGATGCTGGGGTGAGCGGCTTCGACACTTCGCCCGACATGATCGAGAAGGCGCGGGCTCGCTTGCCCGAGGTCACCTTTGATCTGGCCGATGCCTCCACATGGCAGCCGGCGGAGCCGGTCGACGTGATCTTCGCCAATGCGGTGTTCCAGTGGCTGCCCGAGCATCCCGCAGTCTTCCAGCGGCTGATGGGTTTCCTCGCGCCAGGCGGCGCGCTTGCCGTCCAGATGCCCGACAATCTGGGCGAGGACTCCCACCGCCTGATGCGCGAGACCGCCGCCGAATTGCCGTTTGCCGAAAAGCTCAAGGGCGCGGCACGCGGGCCGTTGCCGCCGGTGTCGTCCTACTATGACCTCCTGTCGCCGCTCAGTGATCGGCTGGATATCTGGCATACCATCTACAACCACCCGCTTGCCGACGCGCAGGCGATCGTCGAATGGGTGAAGTCGACGGGCCTGAAACCGTTCCTCGATCCGCTGGATTCCGACGAACGGGCGATGTTCCTCGAAAGCTACACGGCCAAGATCGCCAAGGCCTATCCGAAAACGGCTAGCGGTAAGGTGCTTTTGCGCTTTCCACGCATCTTCATCGTTGCCAAGCGGGCCTGATTATCCACGTTGCACGAGGACCAGTCCGGCCTAAACCTTTGGTTTAAGCCGGCGTAAACCGCCGCGGTGAGAAAACTGTTGCGCCGGAGCGTTCCGGCGCCCACATGAAGCCCGCAACGCCTGCGGATGGGACGGACTGGACATGCATCGCGTCATCATCAGCGGCATCGGCGTTGAAATCCCTGAAGCCACAATCACCAATGAAGAGCTGGTGGCCAGCTTCAATGCCTGGGTCGACGCGGAGAATGCGCGCCGCCTGGGCACCGACGAGCCGCCGCTGGCGAAATCGGATAGCGACTTCATCGTCCACGCTTCGGGCGTGCGCACCCGTCATGTCATCGAGCGCGAAGGCATTCTCGACCCGACCCGCATGTCGCCGCGCATTCCGGCTCGGCCCGACGATGCGCTGTCGCTCGAAGCCGAGTTCGGCATCGCCTCGGCAAAGAAGGCTCTCGAGCATGCGGGACTACAGCCGTCGGATATAGACCTGGTGATCTGCTCGGCCTCGCATCACCAGCGGCCCTATCCGGCGATCGCCATCGAAATGCAGGAGGCGCTGGGCACGAAGGGCGCAGGCTTCGACATGGGGCTCGGCTGTTCTTCGGCGGCGGCGGCCTTGCACATCGCCGTCAATTTGGTGCGGTCCGGCGCGCACAAGCGCATTCTGGTGACGACGCCCGAGATCATCACCGGCCATCTCAATTTTCGCGACCGGCAGACGCATTTCATTTTCGGCGACGCTTCGGTGTCGATGGTGCTCGAAGGCCTGGCCAAGGGCGACAAGCGGCCGGGGCGCTTCGAGGTGCTCGACACGCGCATCTGGACGCAGATGTCGAACAACATCCGCACCAATCTGGGCTACCATACCCGCACCGCCCAGGATGATCCTTACATGATCAATCTGGAAGGCAATCTGATCAAGCAGGTCGGCAACAAGGTGTTCAAGGAAGTCACCGTCGCCGGGCAGAAATTCATCGTCGAATTCCTCGCCGAGCACGGGCTGACGCCACAGGCGATCAGGCGCTTCTGGCTGCATCAGGCCAATGCGCGGATGAATGCGATGATCCTGAAGCTGTCGTTCGGCCACGAGGTCGATCACGACCGCGCGCCAATGGTGCTGGAGCGGCTGGGCAACACGGCGGGCGCCGGGGCCATCGTCGCGCTGTCGGAGAACCACGCCGATATGAAGCCGGGCGATTTCGGTCTGATCTGCGCCTTCGGCGCGGGGTACTCGATCGGCGGCGCGCTGCTGAGAATGCTTTGAGGCTGCCGCGTCAGGCTGGTGCGAACGGCACCAGCATCGGAACGCGCGCGGCATAGTCGTCATAGGCGCTGCCCAGTTCGCCGCGCAGGAAATTTTCTTCCAGCCTGGCTTTCGTCACGATGCCGATGATGAGCAGCGCGGTTCCGGCTATGCCCCAGATGGTGCCCTTGGCTGCCATGGTGGCGAGGATCGCCAGCAGCAATCCGGTGTAGATCGGATGCCGGACAAGGCCATACGGGCCGGTGTTGACGACACGGTGCCCGGCCTTGGCGGTGATGGTGCCCGACCACAGCCTGCCAAGATGCAGGCGCGCCCACCAGGCAAAGGCGATGCCGATGGCGATCAGGGCGACACAGATCCAGGCTTCGGGGAGATCAGGCATCCACAGCCTGAGCCGGCCTTCATAGCCGTGCGCCGGAATGAACAGCAGCACCGCGCCGGCTACCCAGAGACCCCGATAGCGGGCCTCCGCCTTGAACCCGGCGCGCTTCTGGGCAGGGTCGGACCACAAAGCGGCGACGGCCCAGCTTCCTGCCCAGATCAACCAAAGCAACGTGATTGCCGTCACAGGTCGCATGATCAGCCTCCGCAAACCGTCTGGACGTCACTATGAAACCGGCACCGCGCGCCGGCAATGTGGTGCGAGATCGATGACAGGTAAGAAAAGCGTGATCGCGATCCTATCGGTGCTGTTGATCGGACGATCAGCACTTTCGACTGGACGCCGCGAAGCGCGCCCGGCTAACTCGCTGGATGACGAATGGAAAGAACGCCATGCCGGATCTCTTCCCCGAGGCTGAAAAGCCGGTTGAAATCATCGCCGCGCGAAAGCTTGCCGCCAGGGCGGCAGCGCTTTACGTGGCGCCGGCGGATCATTTTCAGACGCGCCCGGTGGACGAATTGCGGCTGGGTTTCGACGGCATATCAGGCGATTTCCATGCTGGACCGACGCGGCGCTCGGGCGGGCGCGAGCCCTGGTATCCGCGCGGCACTGAAATGCGCAACGAACGGCAGCTGTCGATCGTGGCAGCGGATGAACTCGCCATCGTCGCCGAGCGCATGGGCCTGGCCGAGATCAAGCCGGAATGGATCGGCGCCAATCTGGTGATGGAAGGGGTGCCGAACCTCTCCATGCTGCCGGCCGGCACGCTGCTGTTCTTCAAGGGCGGCGTCACCATCAAGGTCGACGCACAGAACGGCCCGTGCCGCATCGCCGGCCGGTCGATCGCCGAAAACGCCGGAATGGCCGACGTCGAAGCCGGCGCGCTGCTGTTCCCGAAAGCGGCGAAGCGGCTGCGCGGCATTGTCGCCTGGGTAGAGAAGCCAGGCACGGTTAGGGCAGGCGAAGAGATATCGCTGCGCGTGCCGGAGCAGTGGATTTATCAAGCCTGAGGGCCGGCTACGCCGCCCATGGAGCGGCGCAGCAAAAGCGCTGGACTTCAGCCCTTGCGGTTCTTCTTCACGCCTTGCGCCATGATGGAAACGTCGTCTT
>NZ_RZQA01000604.1:0-4004 GCF_004022915.1 Mesorhizobium sp. M7A.F.Ca.US.006.04.2.1 | reverse complement strand
TCTACACGCCGATCCTGCCCGGCATGATGCAGGAATTGCATCTGTCGCCTGCCGATGCCGGTTGGATCGCGTCGGCCAATTATCTCGGCTACCTCGTCGGCGCGTTGGCAGCGGCGGGCGGCTGGGCGCATGGGCGCGAGCGCCTGCTGATGCTGGCGGGGCTTGGCGCCAGTACGGTCCTTGCCGCGCTGATGGGGCTGACCGATGCGATGGCCGGCTTTCTCGTCATCCGCTTTCTGGCCGGTCTGGCCAGCGCCTTCGTCATGGTGTTCATGGCCAGTATCGTTTTCAGCCACATAAACGCTGCCGGTCGCAGCGACCTGCAGGCCTGGCATTTCGGTGGCGTTGGCCTGGGCATCGCTGTGTCGGCGGCGATGATGGCGGTGCTGGTCGCCGAGCATTCGGGCTGGGCTGCAGGCTGGCTGTGGTCGGCGGCGATTTCGGCCTGTGGTTTCGTCCTCGTTGCGCTGTTGGCCAATGAGGGTCCGCTCGGCAACGGCGAAGTCACCCGCGAGCCGGCACTGCGGATGGACCGGTCGTTGGTCAAGGTCATCGTCGCCTACGGCCTGTTCGGCTTTGGCTATGTGGTGACGGCGACATTCCTGGTCGCCATCGTCCGGCAAGGCGGCGGCAGCCGCGTCTTCGAGGCCATGGTGTGGATGGTCGCCGGTCTTGCGGGCTTTCCCTCAGTCTGGCTCTGGCAGAAGATCGCGGCCCGCACCGGCCTCTATGCCGCCTATGCGCTGGCGTGCTTCATCGAAGTTGCCGGCGTCACCGCCAGCGTCGCCATCGGCGGCGCCACCGGGCCGCTGCTTTCCGGCGTGCTGCTCGGTGGCACCTTCATTGCCATCACCGCATTTGGCCTTCAGGCCGCCCGGCAGCAGGCGCCAAGCGCGCCGCGGCGGATATTCGCCCTGATGACGGCTGCGTTCGGCCTTGGCCAGATCATCGGGCCGGTCGCCGCCGGGTTTCTGGCGCAGATGTCCGGCGATTTCTTCCTCGCCTCGATCACAGCCGCGATCGTGCTGGTCGTCTCCGGCGCCATCACATGGTCGGCTGCGCCAAAATCGCCATGATTGTGGGCTTGCTGTGCCGGGCATCGGGCACGGGCATTTTCTTTCCCACTAATGTGTGACTTTATGCCCGCTGTCGTCAGCTGATTTGCGCCTAGATCGAGGAATTCGCCACAGTGTTCGTATCCTTTTTCCCGCAGCCGAAGCTGTTCTTCACTTCGGCCGCCGTCTGGAGCCTTGCGGCGATCCTGTTCTGGTTCTTCGGTGGTGAACAATTAGGTACGGTTTTCGGATTGCCGCCCGCCGCGGCCGGCGCGCCGCCCATCATCGGCATCGCCATCCTCGTATCGAAGCCGTTCCTCTGGTTCTATCTCTATTTCGCGTTCTGCGTGCTCGTCTTCTACGCATTCTGGAGCTGGTATTCGCCGCATCCATGGCAACGCTGGTCGATCCTGATGACCGCGGTCATCCTGTTCTTCATCTATTTCAATGTGCAGGTCAGCGTCGCCGTCAACGCCTGGTATGGGCCTTTCTTCGACTATGTGCAGGGGCTGATGTCGGGGACTGGAAAGTCGACCAACAGCGAATTTTATATCGGATTGGCTGATTTTTCGTGGCTCGCCCTGGTCGGCATGAATGTGCAGGTGGTCAACGCCTTCATCGTCAGTCACTGGATCTTCCGTTGGCGCACGGCGATGAACAACTACTTCGTCGAGAATTGGGGCAGGCTACGCCATATCGAGGGTGCCTCGCAGCGCATCCAGGAAGACACGATGCGGTTCTCGCAGATCATGGAAGATCTCGGCTCCAGCTTCGTCCAGTCGATTATGACGTTGATCGCATTCCTGCCGGTCATGATCCAGTTGCAGGCCCATATCACCGAGTTGCCGATTATCGGCGCGATTCCACAGCCATTGGTTGTCGCAGCCCTTGCCTGGTGTCTGTTCGGGACGATCTCGGTCATGGTTGCAGGTCTGAAACTTCCAGGGCTGCAGTTCCGCAACCAGCGCGTTGAGGCAGCCTACCGCAAGGAACTCGTCTACGGCGAGGATCACGCGGACCGGGCCCAGCCGGCCACCACGGCCGAGCTGTTCGAGAATGTTCGCCACAATTATTTCAGGCTCTATTTCCACTACATCTATTTCAACGTCGTCCGTTACACCTACCTGCAGGCCGACAACATTTTCTCGCTGCTGATCCTCGGTCCCTCGCTGGTGGCGCACAAGATCACGTTCGGCGCGCTGAACCAGATTTCGAACGCATTCGGCAAGGTGACCGGTTCACTGCAGTTTCTGCTCACCTCCTGGTCGACCATCGTCGAGCTGCAATCGGTCCACAAGCGCCTGCGCGCCTTCGAGGCGACGCTGCAAGGCGAGCCGCTGCCCGATATCGACCAGCGCTATCTGGCAAGGCAGGGCGCTGAGGATCCGGCCTAAAGATCGAGGTTGGAAACGAACCGGGTTGGCGGCTCAGCCGCCGACCGAGACCTGCCTCTGGCCGGCATCCTGGCGCGAAACATAATCGCGAAAACTGATGCATTCGACATCGGCCTTGACACAGACATCGCCGGCAAAACGCTCCAGCGCGTTCCAGTAGGCGCCGTCATTCATCAGCGCGAAGTGGAAGCCGAGCTCCAGCGGAATGCGCTTGCCGGCATACTGCTTGTCGAAGGCGGCGCGGAAGGCATCATAGGTCCGGTTGGCGAACTCGCCCGCTTGGCTTGGCCGTTCGAAGCCGCCGGAATGCCTGACATAGAGATTGTAGTCCATGGCGATCACCGGCCGTGACTTCGGTCCTTCTGGAATCTGCGGCAGCGAAAAGTGCATGACGCCGTTGCTGGCCGTCGGTCGGGCGGGGCCCTGCGAGACGCCGCTGGCGTCGAATTGATAGCCGGCGGCCGGCAGCGCTTCATAGAGCGCCTTGCCCGTCGACAGATACGGCGCGCGAAAACCGACAACCGCATGCCGTGCGAAATCGCGCCAGCCCTCAGGCTCGGGCGCAATGCCGTTGATGGCATAGGCGTTCTCGAGAATGTGCTCGAACGAACCGAACTCTTTCAGCCAGTCGGCCTTGCTCCAGTCCTTGCCGTCGAAATGGCCGCAGCCATGGCTGGCGATGTCGTGGCCCTCATGCGCGGCAAGCCCGATCTGCTCGAGCCGGTCGGTGACTTCCTGTTTCGAGGCGGCAAAGCCGATATTGGATTTCCCGGCGCTTCTGCCGGGTGCGGTGTATTCCTTGCGTGTTTCCGTCGACAGCAGGAAGACGCAGGACAGAAAATAGGTGAAATGTGCCCCGGTGCGCTCAGCCAGTGCTCGACTGCGCTTCCACTGCGAAATGTCGCGGGCGCTGTCGAACGAGATGATGACGACCTGCTTGGGCTTTGCCGGCACCGGTGGCGCGGGCGGGTCGGCCAGAGCCACGCCGGCAGTGACGAGCGCGGCAAGTGAAAACGCAACAACGCGGAACGGACGAAGCATAGGAAATCTGATCTTAACTCGGGGAACGTCTGCAAGCCGGCTATCGCCTAAATGTGGCGCGGGTGCGATGGGCCTCTTCGGCTGCTCGTCCGGGGCAAACATCCGTTTGCCCCGGACAATAGCGATTTTCCGGTTGAACCCCTTCCATGCCGGCAAAATTTCGCTAAAACGCGGGCTGACAAAGGCCCGACCGGGCAGGAATGGTTTGATTTGATGTCCGACGACAGTTTTATCCGTGAAGTCAACGACGAGATCCGTCGCGAACAGGCGCAGGCGCTGTGGGACCGTTTTGGCCCAGCCCTGATTGTCGTTGCGATCCTCGTGGTGCTCGGCACCGCAGCCTTCGTCGGCTATCGCTATTGGGACGAGACGCGCGCCAACCGCTCGGGCGATGCGTTCTCGCAGGCGCTGAAGCTTGCCAATGACGGCAAGAACGATGAGGCGCTGACCGCGCTCGATCAGTTGGAGAAGGATGGCTACGGCGCCTATCCGCTGCTCGCACGCATGCGCGGCG
>NZ_RZQA01000603.1:0-4009 GCF_004022915.1 Mesorhizobium sp. M7A.F.Ca.US.006.04.2.1 | reverse complement strand
ACTCAATGCCCTCGGCGCCGGGACGACATGATGAACGGGAACGTGGAGGCTTGGGCAGCACGCTTTCCGATGCCGCCGCATCGCTGTCATCGGCTGCCGCCAGCGTCGGCGATACCGTTTCCAGCGCGGCAAGCAGCGCCGCGGAGGGTTTGACGGGCAGCACGGCCACTGCAAGATCGGTGACCGGCGACATGGCGGCGAAAGCCGCCCGCTCCGCGCAAGATCTGTTGGAGAACCAGCCCTTGGCCATAGCGGCCGCGGGTCTCGCCATCGGCGCCGCCATAGGTGCAATGTTGCCCCATACCGCAACGGAGGATGAGCAGCTAGGCGCCTATGGCGAAAAGCTTCGCGATACCGCCGAAACCATGCTCGACAGGGGTCTCGACGAGGCCAAGCAGGTCGCCGCCGAAGCCTATGAGACCATCAAGCAGGAAGCTGGCCGGCAACATATGGAAGCAGACACGATCGCCGATCAGCTCGGCGAGATCGTGAAGTCCACAGCAGACAAGACCGAGCACGCCGTGCGTGAACGGATTTCCGATCCATCTCAGCGTCAAACCTAGCTTGAATGATCCTGGATCAACGACAATCGGTCTCTTCAGAAGGGTCGGCGTTGTCCGTCAAACGGTGAACCGCTCAATCATTTCAGAGCGTAGAGGTAGGCCGCGATATCGCGCGCCTGCTGCTCCGAAATTCGGGTCGATGGCATGGCCGTGCGCGGATTGATTTCCCTGGCAGATCGTATCCAGCGGATCAGGTTCTCTGGATTGTTGGCCAGCCCGCCGCCGATAAAGGTGCGGTCAGCAAGACTGGCGTCGAGGCGTGGACCGACCTGCCCTTGCGCGCCCGGCACGCCCGAAATCGTATGGCAGCCGGAACAACCATTCGCAGTCATGATCGGCATGGCGCGCGCAATGTCACCTCCCGTGGCCGCCTCCGCCTCGTGGCGGATGCGCGCCGCCTGATCGGACCACCAGGTCATTCCGGCCACGCCCGCAACGAGCAGCACCAGCGCGGCGCTGGCGCCGGCAAGCAGCTTAGACAAGCTCGTAGGCATGCGCCGCCTCCCCCCTTCCGCTCGCCTTGATCCACAGCGCGGCCAGCAGCAGCGCTGCGCCGCCATAGATCAGTCCAGCGGGAACCCACATCACCAGCCCGGCAAGTTGCTGGTCTTCCAGGGGGCTCAAATTCCATAGTGCCGCACCCACCGCGTTCTGCGGGTACCAGAGCCGCGGCCAGAGCAGCAGGAGCACGCCAAGCAGGCCAGTGTGCAGCGAGGTGACGAAAAGATGCATCACTGCGGTCCCATAGGCATGCTGGCGGCCGGGACGCGGCAAGAGTACCCACCAGAACAGCAGCCCTGTTCCGAAGAAGCTCGCGTGCTGTGCATAGTGCATCACGCCGCGTTCGAGCGCGGCCTCGAACAACGCCGGAAGGTGCCAGATCCATATGGCCAGGCCGTGGGCAATGGTCGCGCTGAGCGGTCGAGTTACGAAAGACCAAACCGCATTCAGCCATCTGCCGTGCCCGGCCATTCCAAGAATGCGCCGGACCCCGGCGGGAAATCCCCACATCAAGGCCGCAGCCGGGCTGGCGGAGACCAGCAGCGGCGCCGCCACGGCCATCAGCAGTTCATGCTCGATCATATGCGCCGCAAAGATCTGCTCACCGAGTGCATGAATCGGGCTGACCAACGCGGCCGTCAACACGCCCCATCCGGCCGTGAACAGCAGAGCCTGGCGCAGCCGCAGAGTCCTGCCGCGGCTGCTGCGCCGCCAAAGCCGGCCAGCTCCAACGACATATATCAGGGCAAGCACGGCAAGTGGCAGGGTGATGGGCAGCGCGAGCGTCCACCCGGCCTCGGGTGCGCCGGCGCCGTAGCAGATGGAAGTAGAGAACAGCCCGTCCAGATTCATCGCAGGCACTCATCCAGGATCAGCGCCGCGCTGCCTTGCATGAGGATCACAAGCGCAAACAGCAACGCCGACAGCATGCCGAGATTGGCGACGAAGCGCTCTGTGGCGCGCGTACGCTTCGGCTTGAATGCGGCACCGCCTCGCCGCTTCGCCCGCCACGACAGCGCCCCGCCGAGCAGCGACAACAAGACGAGCAGCAGCGCCACGGGAAGCACGACCGGCACCTGGCGATTGCATTGCCAGGGCACCAGCGCATAATTCAGCTGTGTCGAGACCGCCCACGCCAGCGGCCCTGACAGAAGACCACCCCAAGACGTTCCCAGGCGTAATGCACGCATCTCAGCCTAGCCTCGGCACCCAGTAGATGAGCAGATAGATCGGAATCCAGGTCAGGACCACGAAGTCCCAGTAGAAGACATTGTCGCCGACATCGCCGAAGCGACGGCCGCTATAGCCGTGGCGCGTGAACATCAGCACAGTCAGCACGATGGTGTCGCCGACATCGGTGATGAGATGGGTGGTGTGCAGCCCGAGCAGCACCCAGAGCATCGATCCATAGGCATTGGTGTCCCAATAGATGTTGAGGGCCGGGAATTCGAACCAGCGCACGACGAGCGGAGCGATGCCGAGCAGCGACATGACCATCAGCCCGATCCGCACCGGCACCATCGAACATTGCTTGGCATAGCGGTGGAGGATGTGGTTAGGCACAAGGCTGACGATGAACAGAATGGTGACGATCGTTCCGGGCCAATGGTTCGGGCGCGGTGCGCTGAGGGGCCAGTCTGGCCATGACTGCGCAAGGTAGAGATAAGCGCCGGCCGCCAGCGCGAAGCCCGTGCCTTCCAGCGCCATGAAACCCAGCGTGCCCCACCAGGTCGGGCTGCGCGGACCGTGCCCGAAGGTGGGCAGGCCAGAAAGATCGGCGGCGGCGCGCTGCTTCATTCCTCGTCCTCCGGATCGCCCTTGGGCCAGAACCATCCGATCAACGTGATGGCGATTGGCGCGGCGCCCCAGACGATCGCCCAGGGCGTGAAGATTGAATAGAGAAACGTGCCGCCGACGGCCAGCGCCGCTAAAAGCGGCCAGATCGAAGGGGCGGCCGATTTCTCGCGAATGTCGGGATGAGCTTCGGCCACGGTCGAGATGAGGAGTTCGCGCGCGTCGACGCGGAGCCCGGTCGCTACAGGGAGCGCCTCGCGCTCGGCCCAGAGCGGCTCGATATGAGTCACGATGGGAATGCGTGCGAAATTATAGCTCGGCGGCGGCGAGGATGTTGCCCACTCCAAGGTTCCTGCGTCCCACGGATTGTTGCCGGCCGAGGTGCCTTTCAACGCGCCATGCACAAGGTTGAAGGTGAACAGGACAAAGCTCAGGAAGAAGAGTAACGCCCCAGCCGAGATGAAAAGGTTGATGTTGCCCCAGCCAAGCTCGGCCGGATAGGTGTAGACACGTCGTGGCATGCCCCACAGGCCGACCAGATGCATCGGGAAAAAGGCTGCATTGAACCCGATGAAGGCCAGCCAGAAATGCCACCGCCCGAGGCGTTCGCTCATCATGCGGCCGGTGACCTTCGGGAACCAGAAATAAGCCGCGCCAAGCAGCGGGAACACCGAGCCGCCGATCAGCACGTAATGGAAGTGGGCGACGACGAAATAGGTGTCGTGGACCTGAAGATCCAACGGCACTGAGGCGAGCATCACGCCCGTCAGCCCGCCGATGACGAAGATGAAGAAAAAGCCGAAGACGAACAGCAACGGAGTTCGGATCACCGGTCTGCCGTCCCATAATGTTGCCAGCCAGCAGAAGATCTGTACGCCGTTCGGGATGGCGATCATCATGCTGGATGCGGTGAAGAAGCTGGCGCCAAGCTTTGGCAGGCCGGTGGCGAACATGTGATGGACCCAAAGCCCGAACGAAAGGAAGCCGACCGCGATCAGCGACAGGACCAGCCCGAGATGACCGAATGTCGGTCGCCTGGCGAAAACAGGAATGATCGAGGACACCATGCCCGTCGCCGGCAGGAAGATGATGTAAACTGCCGGATGGCCGAAGAACCAGAAGAGGTGTTGGAACAGCAGAGCATCCCCACC
>NZ_RZQA01000602.1:0-4011 GCF_004022915.1 Mesorhizobium sp. M7A.F.Ca.US.006.04.2.1 | reverse complement strand
CTACCGCTCCGACTTCTTCGGCCGTTTGCGCGAAATCCTCGCCGACCGCGAGAACATCCGCATCGTCGGCGACCGCTTCGTCTTCCAGTCGGAAGTGCTGTTCCCAACGGGCTCCGAGGTGATCAACGATGCCGGCAAGGTCGAGATGAAGAAACTCGCCGACGCCATCATCGAGTTGCAGAAGGAAATCCCGCCCGAGATCAACTGGGTGCTGCGCGTCGACGGCCATACCGACAACAAGCCGCTCTCCGGCACCGGCCGCTACCGCGACAATTGGGAACTGTCGACGGCGCGTTCGACCTCGGTGGTGAAATTTCTGATCGAGAACGGCGTGCCGGCCAACCGCCTGGTCGCGGCAGGCTTCGGTGAGTTCCAGCCGCTCGATCCCGCCGACACCGAAGAGGCGCGCAACAAGAACCGCCGTATTGAACTGAAGCTCACCGAACGTTGATCGAAAATCACGCGAACTTGTTCGCCGGTTCAACCCTAGGGCGCAGATGGAGGCGGGCAAGGCCTGAAAAGATTATCTTTTTTTAATTACACATTGTCGCAGGGCGGTCCTAGCCTGCCGCCCGGGCCGAGAACCGCCGGCGATGAATCCCCCCTCATCGCGACGCGACGGAACCGGACGGCCCAAGGCTGGAAGGCAGGCGGACAACCGCCGCCTCCCTCTACAAGAGGAGACGCGTGATGCGCTCTTTCACTCCCAAGACCTCGCTTAGAACTGCAACACTCACGGCGCTCCTCATCGCCGTTCCGCTTGCCGGCGCCTATGCCGCGGGCCATCACAAGGGCGCTCTCGACGCGACCGATCCAACCGATATGACTGGCCCGCGTGTCGAGGCGCTTATCCAACAGGTGCAGGGCGTCCGGCAGGGCATCGTGGACGCAAGACAGGCCAACAACATCACCCCGGCTGTGGCGGAACGCCTGGAAATGCGCACGGCCCACATCAGTCAGGCGGCAGAGAAAGTCGCCGCCTCCGATCACGGCAGGATACCGGCCGCGCAATACCATGATCTGCTGCGCCGTCTCGACAATGTCGACCAGCGGCTGATGATCGACACCGGCAGCGGCTTCATGATCGGCGACGGCGCCGACGGCGGCAATTACCCGAACGGCTGAGGCCATAGCGCCCGAAACGGTCCAAGAGGAAGGAACCGCCTGGCGCCTTCGAGAGCGATCCCGCGGGCGTCCTTTTTACCAGCCGAGCAATACCGCGATCAGGGCGATCACCGCCGGCACGGTCTGGATGAACAGGATCTTGCGCCCGACCGTTGCCGCGCCATAGAGGCCGGCAATGGCCACGCAAGCCAGAAAGAAGACCTTGACCTGGAACCCGGCCGCACCAAGGTATAGCCCCCAGATCAACCCGGCGGCGAGGAACCCGTTATAAAGTCCCTGATTGGCCGCGAGCACTTTCGAGGCACTGGCGAATTCCGGGGTCAGGTTGAAAGCCTTGTGCCCGCGCGGCGTGTCCCACAGCACCATCTCCAGATAGACGATGTAGGCATGGATCAAGGCCACCAGCCCGACCAGGATGTTGCCGATCATTTTTTCCCCCTTGATGTGTTGCCGGCAGCATTTCATGCGCGGCCTCGCCTGCGCAAGGTGCATTTGCCGGACGGCATCCGAGGGTTGCCAACGCTTTTGCGTTGGTGTCTTTTCGCGCCGTCCCAATCACGGAAGTCGCCATGTCCTTTCAGAAACTCGACGACCTCGGTCACAAGCTCGAAGCGCTCGAGCATGCGCTGGCCATCCTCGGTGCCGATGAGGCCACGCACATGGCCGTCGGCGGCGGCGAGAAGCGTGCCGAGGCGATGTCGGCACTGGCCGGCATGTATCACACCAGGGCAACGGCGCCCGAGATAGCAGACTGGATCGCCGCGGCCGAACAGGAAGCGCTGGGGGAGGAGCAGCGCGCCGCCGTCTCGGAACTGCGGCGGCAATACACCAACCTGACCTGCCTGCCGGTCGAATTCGTCGAACGCCAGACGACCGCGCGCATGCGTTGCGAGCAGCTGTGGCGCGGCCTGCGCGCCAAGAACGACTGGGCAGGCTTCCAGCCGGCGCTGGAAGGCGTCGTGGCGCTGGTGCGCGAGGAGGCGGCGCTGCGTGCCGATGTGCTCGGCCTGGCCCCCTATGACGCGCTGATGGAGCAGTACGACCCCGGCAACCGCACCGCCGACATCACGCCTGTGTTCAGCGACCTGAAGGCTTTTCTGAAAAGTTTCGTGCCGGAGGCGCTGGCGATCCAGGACGCACGGCAGCGCAAGCGCCCGCTGAAGCCGCTTTCGGGCACCTATGCGATCGATCGGCAGCGCGAGCTCGGCCTTGCCATGATGACGGCAGTCGGCTTCGACCTGACGCATGGGTCGCTGTCGGTGTCGCACCACCCTTTCTGCGGCGGCGTGCCGAGCGACGTGCGTATCACCACCCGCTACAAGACGTCCGACTTCCTGTCGGCGCTGATGGGCGTGCTGCACGAGACCGGCCATGCGCTCTACGAACAGAACCTGCCCAAGGCATGGTCGCACTGGCCGCTCGGCAAAGCGCGCGGCATGGCCGTGCATGAAAGCCAGAGCCTGTTCGTCGAGAAGCAGCTAGGCCGCAACCCGGCCTTCTGGCGCTGGGCGCTGCCAGTGGTTGAAAAGCATCTCGGCGAAGCCTGGTCGCTCGACGACATCCTGCCGCACGTGCATCGCGTCGGACGCGGCCTGATCCGGGTCGATGCCGACGAGGTGACCTATCCCCTGCATGTCATCCTGCGCTACGAACTGGAACAGGAACTCGTCTCGGGCCGGCTGGAGGTGGCCGATCTGCCCGAAGCCTGGGACGCCAAGATGCGCGACTACCTCGGCCTTTCCACCATCGACAACCCAGCCGACGGGCCAATGCAGGACGTGCATTGGCCCGGGGCAGCTTTCGGCTACTTCCCCTCCTACACGCTGGGCGCGATGATGGCAGCACAGCAATGGGCGGCGCTGACGCGGGAGCATCCTGCCGCCGACGAGGATCTCGCCAAAGGCAATTTCGAGGCGATCAACGACTGGCGCCGCCAAAAAATCTGGTCACAGGGGTCACGCTGGTCGACGCCGGACCTGCTCGAACGCGCCACAGGCGAAAAGCTCAACGCCACCTATTTCGTGAACCATCTGAAACAGCGCTATGGAGCCGCATAGCGGCTGTCGCCACAGCGCCAGATCTGCCTATTCCGCCGCGCCCCTGAAAGCACTGGCGCCGGTTTCGAACTGCAGCTTGGCCAGCCGTGCATAGATGCCGCCCTTGGCGACAAGGCTTTGATGCGTGCCTTCCTCGACGATCGAGCCCCCATCCATGACCAGGATCCTGTCGGCCTTCAGCACCGTTGCCAGGCGGTGGGCGATGACGATCGTGGTGCGGCCCTGCATCAGCCGTTCCAATGCCGTCTGCACCAGCGTTTCGCTTTCGGCGTCGAGTGCCGAGGTGGCCTCGTCGAGCAACAGGATCGGCGCGTCGCGCAAGATGGCACGGGCGATCGCAACCCGCTGGCGCTGACCGCCTGACAGCGTCACGCCGCGCCCGCCGACTTGGCTGTCATAGCCTTTTTCCAGCTTGAGGATGAATTCATCGGCAAGTGCATCCTTCGCCGCCGTCTCGATTTCGGTCTTGCTGGCTCCCGGCCGGCCGAAACCGATATTGTCACGCGCGCTTGCCGCGAAAATGGTGACGTCCTGCGGCACGATGGCGATGCGCTGGCGGACCGAAACGGGATCGGCCTCGCGCACATCGACGCCGTCGATCAGGATCTTGCCTGTTTCGGGATCGTAAAAACGCAGGATCAGCGAAAACACCGTGCTCTTGCCGGCCCCTGACGGCCCGACGATCGCCACCGTCTCGCCCGGCATGACCTGAAAGCTTAAGCCGTGCACGGCGGCGCGGTCGGGCCTTGCCGGGTAGGAGAAGGAGATATTGTCGAAGACGATCGCGCCCTTGGCGACGGCCGGCAGCGGCTTCGGATCGGCGGGAGCC
>NZ_RZQA01000601.1:0-4012 GCF_004022915.1 Mesorhizobium sp. M7A.F.Ca.US.006.04.2.1 | reverse complement strand
GCCGACGGGCTGTGCGTGGACGAGAATGGCAACGTCTGGTCGAGCGCCGCCGACGGCGTTCACTGCATTGCGCCCAATGGCGAATTGCTGGGCAAGGTCCTCGTTCCCTATCGCGTCTCCAACCTGACGTTCGGCGGCTTGGCCCGAAACAGGCTGTTCATCGGCGGCTCTCACACGCTCTATGCGATTTTCCTCAATTGCCGGGGCGCGGCATGGCCATGACCGCCAAATCTCAGCGCATCGACAGGCTTGTTCGCTTCAGCCTCACCACAGCTGACGCCGCAAGCGCCGCGCGTTTTTACGAAGCCGCTTTCGGTTGCCGCAGAATCGCGGCGGACCGCCTCGCCGGCCCCGAGTTCGAACGGCTGATGGATGTTCACGGCGGCGCCGATCGTATCACGCTGGGCCTCGGCTGCGAAATCATCGAACTCCTGCAGTTCGACGTGCCGGGCGTGACCTATCCGGAGGACTCCTCGTCATCCGACCTTCGCTTCCAGCACTTGGCGATTGTGGTCGCGGATATTGAGCAAGCCTTTGAGCGGCTGTCGTGCGTGGCGGGCTGGAAACCCATCTCGATTGGCGGGCCGCAGCGCCTGCCGCAATCTTCGGGTGGAGTCACCGCGTTCAAGTTCCGCGATCCCGAGGGCCATCCCCTCGAATTGCTCACTTTCCCGGATGGGGGTGATCGCCGGTGGACCGAGATGCCGGCCGGCGAAATTTTTCTTGGCATCGACCATTCGGCAATCAGCGTTTCTGACTCGGCCCGAAGCGTCACGTTTTACCAAAAGCTCGGCCTTGTTGTGTCAGCACGCTCCTTCAATTTCGGCGCCGCCCAGGAACGGCTGGACGATGTCGCGGGCGCCCAGGTTGATGTCACTGCCCTGGCACTGTCCTGCGATACCCCGCATCTGGAACTGCTATGTTATCGCAACGTGCGCGATCGACGAATGCCAGTCCAACCTGCGGCTCGCAGCAACGACATCGCCTGCACGCGTCTTGTGTACGAGGTTCCCGCGACCCAGGCCGCCGACAGCCACCGCTTGATGCGTGACCCCGACGATCATACCTTGCTGCTCGTGTCGCGGGCCTCAACGGTTTGGGGATCGGCTTCGGGGGACGGCGACCAGAATTCTCGTCCCAAAACAATCAATATCCAATGAGAAATCCCCAACATCAGACGTCTGATCGTCCTGGTATGTTCCCTGTCAAGTCTTGGACACCACCCAGCGGACTGGTGGCGCCAGAATATGCATACAGGAGCTCGCATGCAGAATGAGCCCAAGCAGGAAGCGCTCGACGATGACCTCCTGGCGACCCTTCAGAGCAAAACGTTCGACTACTTCCTTTACGAAGCCAATGAGGCAAACGGTCTCGTCGCCGACAGGACCAGAAAAGGTTCACCCGCCAGCATAGCGGCTGTCGGGCTAGCGCTCACCTCGTATCCAGTTGGCGTGGCGCGAGGCTTCATGACGCGCAAGCAGGCTTGCGCGAGGACTCTGACCACAATGCGTTTCTTCCGCAACAGCGCACAAGGCACCGAACCCGACGCCACCGGATACAAAGGGTTCTATTACCATTTCCTCGACATGCAGACAGGTCGGCGCGTATGGCAATGCGAACTGTCCACGATAGACACCGCGCTTCTGATTGCCGGCATTCTGACCGCAGGCGCCTATTTCCGGGAGGACAGCGAGGAGGAGAAGGAAATCCGCATCCTCTCGGAGGCACTCTATGAACGGGTTGACTGGGACTGGGCGCGCAATGGCGGCGCCACTGTCACCCACGGCTGGACGCCGGAGAGCGGCTTCATCGGCTACCGCTGGGAAGGCTACGACGAGGCGCTGATCCTCTATGTGCTCGGGCTGGGTTCCCCGACGCACGCTCTGCCGCGCGAAAGCTACGCGGCATGGCTCGCCTCCTATCTCTGGAAGAAGATCTACGGTCAGGAATTTGCGTATGCGGGCCCGCTGTTCATCCATCAGCTTTCGCATATCTGGCTCGATTTCCGGGGCATTCGAGATGCCTTCATGCGCGAACATGACAGCGACTATTTCGAGAACAGCAGCCGTGCCACCCATGTTCAACGCGAATACGCGATTCGCAATCCGCTCGAATTCGACGGGTACCATGGGACGAGTTGGGGCGTGACGGCCAGCGACGGGCCAGGGTGGCAAACAAGGCGGATCGGCGGCATCGAGCGGCGCTTTTACGGCTATCGAGCCCGCGGAGCGCCGTTTGGTCCCGACGACGGCACTCTATCGCCCTGGGCGACGGCTGCGTCGTTGCCGTTCGCCCCGGAGATCGTCCTGCCGGCCCTGCGCTATTTCCAGGATATCGAGCTCAATCTCGACAATTCCTACGGCTTCAAGGCGAGTTTCAACCCGACGCTCAAACCGGGCAGCGATCACCCCGCCGGCTGGGTTGCGCCGGATCACCTCGGGCTGAATCAGGGACCGATCGTGCTGATGATCGAGAACTATCGATCGGATTTTCTATGGAAGTTGATGCGCGCCTGCCCGCATGTGGTGCGCGGCCTGCGCCGGGCCGGCTTCAGCAGCGGCTGGCTTTGACAGTCCGGATTCGCTCGATAGGGAAGCTGCCAGGACAAGGAAAGCCCATATTCGGAATATCAAATATCGGGCAAGACGAAGATCATCGCGATTGCAGTAATTCCGTTAACGCCTACATAGGCTCGATCCAGTGTTCCGCCAGCCCGAAACCTGTGCACCGCGGTCAAAGAGGCCGAATCGCTACTTCAAATTCAACAGGTAATCCGCGACTGCATTGCGATCGTCGTCCGTCCAGTGCGACGTCTCGTCGGTCACCACCAGCCCCATTTCTTTGCCGACCTTGCCGGCATTGGGGGTGACACCGGTCTTGAGGGTTTGAGCTAGGCCATCCCTGGTGTAACCACCCTGCAGCAACGCGGCCGGTGTAAGGGGCGGCGCCTTGCCTCCCGGACCTTCAAACGGATTACCGGTAAAGCGCTTGCCCTGCACGACGGAGCCAAGCGCGTTGAGGGGAGAGTGGCAGGTGACACAATGGGCGGGACCGTTGGCAAGGTAGGCCCCACGGTTCCACTGGGCCGAATGTGCCGGATCGTTTTGATAGCGATGCGGCGAAAAGAAAAGGTTCTTCCACCCGGAAATGAACAACCTGATGTTGAAAGGGAAGATCACGCGATTTGCCGGAGCCTCGCGCGACACGGGCTGCGTCGCCATGACCGCCGCATAGAGATCCACGACCTCCTGATCGCTCATTAGTGTGAAGTCATTATAGGGGAAGACCGGATAGAAATTTTTCCCGTGCGGACCAATGCCGTTGCTCAGCGCGTTCGAAAACTGCGCCAGGGTCCAGTTGCCGATCCCGGTTTTCTTGTCAGGGGTAATGTTGGGCGGATAGAACACGCCGAACTTGGTCTTCAACGGCTTGCCCCCGGCCAGAGCGGGACCGTTGTGCTCGTGGTCCGTGTGGCAGGCGTCGCAGCCACTGAGGCGGATCAGGTAGGCGCCGCTAGCGGCATTTCCCGCCAGCGTCAGGTCGCGCGCCGGACCCGTTACCGGCTTCAGGAAATAGATCGCCACAACGAGCCCGGCCAGCACGACGGCCGCGAGCCACCACTTCCAATGTCGCCGCACGCCCGCCGCCACTTTCACGCCTCCCCGTCATATACACGCAGGCGGCTGTTGCCGAGCATCCGCCACAGCGCCCAGATGGTGCTGCCGAGGTAGACGAACGACGCGGGAATGCACATCAGGACGCCCGCGAGCACCTGGTCGTCGAGCGGATTGCCGGCATAGGCGCCATAGAGCGGATGCGAGGCGAACATGATCAGCGCGGATAGGAATGCCCCTTGGATGCCGACGAGCGACACCAGGACCACCGCCATGCCGGGGCTCAGCCGGCGATCGCCGCTGGTCAGGATAATTCGCCAGAAGAAGGTGGCGGCCGCAAGCAGCGTCAGGTGTTCCCAGACATGCACGGCCTCATTGTCAAGGGCCCAGTCATAGGC
>NZ_RZQA01000600.1:0-4014 GCF_004022915.1 Mesorhizobium sp. M7A.F.Ca.US.006.04.2.1 | reverse complement strand
GGCCGGTGCCGCCGGCGTGATCACCGCCCGCCAAGTCGAAACCGGCCAAGTGGTGCAAGCCGCGCAAACCGTCTTCACCGTCGCCGAGGACGGCGACCGCGACGCGGTGTTCAACGTGCAGGAGACGCTGATCGCCAAGACACCGGCATCGCCTGCGGTGACGATCACGCTGTTGTCCGATCCGCAGGTCAGGGCAACGGGCAAGGTCCGCGAAATCTCGCCTGCGGTCGACCCGGCTTCGGGCTCGATCCGGGTCAAGGTCGCCATTCCCGACACGCCCGCCGGCATGCCGCTGGGAGCAGCCGTCATCGGCTCGGTAAGCGCCAAGCCGGCGAAGGCGATCCTGCTGCCTTGGCAGGCGCTGACGTCCAGCGGCGGCAAGCCGGCGGTCTGGATCGTCGATCCCTCGACCAAGGCGGTGACGATGGCGCCGGTCGAAGTGCTGGCGTTCAATTCGGGCACGGTCGTGATCGCCAGGGGGCTGGACGAAGGCCAGAGCGTCGTCACCGCTGGAGGACAGCTGCTCAGCCCTGGACAGACGATCGAGATATCGGGAGCGGGCCAATGAGCCGGACGCCGCGCATCCTGCTCGGCGTGCTCATGCTCGGCGCGCTGGCATCCTGCTCCAGGTCGGAGGAAAAGCCGCCCGAGATCATCCGGCCGGTGCTGTCGATGGTGATCGAGCCGCGCACCACGCAAGTCTTCGGTTTTGCCGGATCCGTCGAACCGCAGGTCAGCGCCGACCTGGCCTTCCGCCTGCTTGGCCGGGTCGTCTCGCGCGACGTCCAGGTCGGCGACATCGTCAGCAAGGGCACGACGATAGCGGCACTCGATCCGACCGCGCTGGAGTTGTCGCTCCAGGCGGCCAAGGCGGAACTGTCCAATGCCGAGGCGCAGTTCGCCAACGCCGCCGCCAGCGAGGAACGGCAGCGCCAGTTACTCGCCTCAGCCAACGCCACGCAAGCTGTCTTCGACGCCGCGCAGCAGGCGCGCAAAGCTGCGGAGGCAGGTGTCGAGCGGGCTAAGGCCTCGCTTGCCAAATCGCAGGAACAGCTCGGCTATGCCAGGCTGTTCTCTGATTTCGACGGTGTCGTCACCGCTGTCGGCGCCGAAGTTGGCCAGACGGTCTCGCCCGGCCAGACCGTCGTCACCGTGGCGCGCTCGGACCTGCGCGAGGCGGTGGTCGACATTCCCGACCAATTGACCGGTGATCTCGCGGCCGGCACGCCCTTCCAGGTCATCCTGCAGTCGCTGCCGACGATCCAGACCGGGGCTAAGCTGCGCGAGATCGCACCGCAATCCGAGGGCTCGACCCGCACCCGGCGCGTCAGGCTGACGCTCACGGATCCGCCACAGGCCTTCCGGCTCGGCTCGACGGTGACGGCGACCCGCGTGACCAAGGTGGCACCGACGATCGAACTGCCCATGTCGGCGCTGTTCGAAAAGAACGGTTCCGCGAAAGTGTGGATCGTCGACCCGCAGACATCGAGCGTGAACGCACGCGACATAAAGGTCGCGTCGAAGAATGGCGGCACCTTCACGGTGACCGAGGGGCTGGAGGCCGGCATGCGTGTTGTCACGGCGGGCGTCCACAGCCTGAGCGAAGGCCAGAAGGTGACAGTGCCCGAGGGAGGGGCCTCATGAAAGGCTTCAATCTCTCCGACTGGGCGCTCAACCACCGCTCCATGGTCTGGTATTTCATGCTGGTCTTCGTCGTGGCTGGCGTGTTCTCCTACCTCAATCTCGGCCGTGAAGAAGATCCCAACTTCACCATCAAGACGATGATCATCCAGGCCAACTGGCCGGGCGCCTCGGTCAAGGAAACCGTGCAGCAGGTGACCGACCGGATCGAGAAGAAACTCGAGGAACTCGATAGCCTCGACTACACCAAGTCCGTCACCACGGCCGGCCAGACCGTCATCTTCGTCAACCTGAAGGACACCACCAAGGCACGCGATGTCGTGCCGAACTGGATTCAGGTGCGCAACATGGTCAATGACATCGGGGCACAGTTTCCGCAGGGTGTGCAGGGCCCGTTCTTCAACGACCGCTTCGGCGACGTCTATGGCAACATCTACGCCTTCACATCGGACGGGCTGACGCCGCGCCAGTTGCGCGACTATGTCGAGGATGCCAGAACAAAGATCCTGACCGTGCCCAACGCCGGCAAGGTCGACCTGGTCGGCGCCCAGGACGAAGCGATCTATCTCGAATTCTCAACCCGCCAGATCGCCGCCCTCGGCCTCAACCAGCAAGCGATCGTCGCCAGCCTGCAGGCGCAGAACGCGATCACGCCGTCCGGCGTCATCCAGTCCGGGCCGGAGCGCATCAGCGTGCGTGTCGGCGGGCAGTTCACCTCCGAGGAAAGCCTGCGCGCCATCAATCTGCGCGTCAACGACCGCTTCTTCCGCCTGAGCGACGTAGCGACGATCACACGCGGCTATGTCGATCCGCCGACGGCACTGTTCCGTTTCAACGGCCAGGACGCGATCGGGCTCGCCATCGGCATGAAACCCAACGCCAACCTGCTCGAATTCGGCGAGGCCCTGCACAAGGAGATGGACAAGGTGCTGGCCGACCTGCCGGTCGGTGTCGGCGTGCATCTGGTCGCCGACCAGCCGGTCATCGTCGAGGAGGCCGTCTCGGGCTTTACGCGTGCGCTGTTCGAGGCGGTCGCCATCGTGCTCGCCGTGTCGTTCATCAGTCTCGGCATGCGCGCCGGCTTCGTCGTGGCGCTGTCGATCCCGCTGGTGCTGGCCATCACCTTCACGGTCATGGCCTATCTCGGCATTTCGCTGCAGCGTATTTCCCTGGGTGCGCTGATCATCGCGCTCGGCCTTCTGGTCGACGACGCGATGATCGCGGTCGAGATGATGGTGGCGCGGCTTGAGGTCGGCGACAATCTGCGCAAGGCGGCGACCTATGTCTACACATCGACCGCCTTTCCGATGCTGACCGGTACGCTGGTGACGGTCGCCGGCTTCATCCCGATCGGCCTCAACAACAGCGCCGCCGGCGAATATACCTTCACCCTGTTCGTGGTCATCGCCGTTTCGCTGCTGGTGTCATGGATCGTGGCGGTGCTGTTTGCGCCACTGCTCGGCGTCACCATCCTGCCGGCGACGATGAAAACCAAGCATCACGACCAGCCGGGCCGCTTCACCTCACTGTTCCGGCGCGTGCTTGTCGGCTCGGTGCGCCATCACTGGCTGACCATCATCGCCACCGTGTTGTTGTTTGCCGGCTCGATCGCCGGCTTCGGCCTGGTGCAGCAGCAGTTCTTCCCGCCATCGGACCGGCCGGAGTTGATCGTCGACTGGAACCTGCCGCAGAATTCTTCGATCGCCGACACGCGCGACCAGATGGAGCGGTTCGAGCAGCGGGCACTGGTCGGCAATCCCGACATCGACCATTTCTCGTCCTATATCGGCCAGGGCGCGGTGCGTTTCGTGCTCGCCTATGACGTGCAGCCGGCCAACCCCTATTTCGGCCAGACTGTCATCGTCACCAAGAGCATCGAGGCTCGCAACCGGGTCAAGCCGGCGCTGGAAAAGCTGCTGCGCGAGGAGTTCGTCGGCACCGACGCCTTCGTCAAGCCGCTCGAACTCGGACCGCCGGTCGGCCGCCCCGTGCAATACCGCGTCGGCGGTCCCGACATCCAGACGGTGCGCGAGCTGGCGCAGCAATTCGCCGGTGTCATCTCCGCCAATCCAAAGCTCGCCGCGCCGACCTTCGACTGGAACGAGCCGCAGCGGGTGCTGAGGGTCGACGTGCTGCAGGACAAGGCACGCCAGCTCGGCATCACCTCCTCCGACATCGCCAGCGCGCTGAACAGTACGGTCGGCGGCGCCACCATCACGCAGGTGCGCGACGCCACCTACCTGATCAATGTCGTGGCCCGCTCCCGCGGCGCCGAACGCGGCTCGATCGAGACGTTGCAGAACATGCACTTGCCGACCAGCACCTGCGACGCGATCCCGCTCGCGGCCGTCGCCAACTTCCGCTACGATCTGG